>NZ_JAQMYN010000019.1:0-50877 GCF_028369225.1 Priestia sp. AB | reverse complement strand
TATTTGGAGCGGGTGATGAGAATCGAACTCACGACATCAGCTTGGAAGGCTGAGGTTTTACCACTAAACTACACCCGCAATATGGCGCGCCCGAGAGGAGTCGAACCCCTAACCTTTTGATCCGTAGTCAAACGCTCTATCCAATTGAGCTACGGGCGCTTCTTATGATGTTTACCGCCGTTGTTTTGGCGACTTTATTATAATATCATTTCTATTTTCTTATGTCAACACTTTTTTAAAAAGTTTTTTTGGTGCGGCCGAGAGGACTTGAACCTCCACGGGGTCGCCCCCACTAGGCCCTCAACCTAGCGCGTCTGCCATTCCGCCACGACCGCTAAATACATAAAATGAATAAGATGCGGGTGAAGGGACTTGAACCCCCACGTCGTAAAGACACTAGATCCTAAGTCTAGCGCGTCTGCCAATTCCGCCACACCCGCAAGAAATGAAAATGAGCCATGAAGGACTCGAACCTTCGACCCTCTGATTAAAAGTCAGATGCTCTACCAACTGAGCTAATGGCTCTTTATGGCTGGGCTAGCTGGATTCGAACCAACGCATGACGGAATCAAAATCCGTTGCCTTACCGCTTGGCGATAGCCCAATAATTTAAAATGGCGGTCCCGACGGGAATCGAACCCGCGATCTCCTGCGTGACAGGCAGGCATGTTAACCGCTACACCACGGGACCATCCAAAATTATGTATAAAACAGTCAAATGGTGGAGGATGACGGGATCGAACCGCCGACCCCCTGCTTGTAAGGCAGGTGCTCTCCCAGCTGAGCTAATCCTCCACAGAATATGTAAATGAAAATCAATGGTGACCCGTACGGGATTCGAACCCGTGTTACCGCCGTGAAAGGGCGGTGTCTTAACCGCTTGACCAACGGGCCATTATAAAATGGCGGAGAAGGAGGGATTTGAACCCTCGCGCCGCTTACACGACCTACACCCTTAGCAGGGGCGCCTCTTCAGCCACTTGAGTACTTCTCCATATGGCTCCACAGGTAGGACTCGAACCTACGACCGATCGGTTAACAGCCGATAGCTCTACCACTGAGCTACTGTGGAATAATATTTATCAGACTTCTTACATTGTAATCGACATTATATGTAATGTCAATAAGTTTTTGTGATTTCTTTGCCGTTTATTTGAGACGGCTTTATTAATTTATCATAATCAATCTATTTTAGTCAAGCATCTTCTACATTTTTTTTAATTTACCTTTACACTTTCCACAAACATATTTAACCGTGTTCACTTTTCTTTTTCGAACATATTTTTGCTCACACTGCATACATACATATATGTGCTCTTTTTTCTTTCCATCACTTTCTTTTTTCAATGCCTGACAAAACCGGGGGGCGCCTACTTCTTTCATTAGGCTTTTAAAGTCTTGATCTCCATGCTTATACCCTTTCCCCTCAATATGCAAATGATAGTGACAGAGCTCATGTTTAATGATTGCTACTATTTCTTGTGTGCCATATTGTTCAAAGTATTTGTAGTTTACTTCTATATTAGATGTACGTAATAAATACCTTCCACCTGTCGTACGTAAACGAGAATTAAAAGTGGCTTCATGACGAAATGGTTTGTGAAACAGCTTCAATGAAATTTCTTCTACAAGTATTTGTAAATCCTTATCATTCATCTTATATACTCCTCTACTGTATGAAATCACCTGACTAGCTCTTTGGGCATACACTTCATTACATACTCACTATTTACCTTATCATAAATGAAAAGGAGTGATTGTCCTTATGCCAATGTGGCTACAAAAACAAATGAGGCGCGCTTATTCTGAAAAAGACCGTGCACAAATAAAATTGCTCAATCAATGTTGGTTTTTTTATCAAAAAAATAACTCCGCTTCTTAAATCACTTCTTTTTACAAATAAAATTGCCTTTTCAGATTTTCTGAAAAGGCAATTTTATTATTGATGAGGCGGAATCATCGTCAGTGCGACTCTTCCTTTTTTCATATCTACGTCTTCTACCCACACATTCACCAAATCTCCTACTGAAACGACATCGAGGGGGTGCTTAACGTACCGATTTGTTAATTTAGAAATATGGACTAGACCGTCTTGCTTAACTCCTATATCGATGAACGCTCCGAAGTCTACGACGTTTCGCACCGTGCCTTCAAGCTGAATACCTTTGGCAAGATCCTCTAGTTTCAAAATATCCTGACGGAGTAAAGGTTTTGGCAGTTCATCACGAGGATCTCTTTCCGGTCTTACGAGCGCTTCTATAATGTCTTTTAAAGTAAGCTCCCCTATCCTTAGTTCTTCTGATATTTCGGGTAAAGAAATATGTTTTAATGCTTCTTTTACTTTCTCCGTTCCAAGCTCAGTCTCTTTCACTTCAGCTTTCTTTAAAAGCTTTTTAACGTCTCCATATGTTTCAGGATGGATACCCGTTCTGTCTAAAGGTTCTTCACCTTCTATAATACGTAAAAAACCAATACACTGCTCATACGTTTTAGCGCCTAGACGCGGAATTTTCTTCAACTGTTTTCGGTTAGAGAATTTTCCGTTTTCATCCCGATATTTTACAATGTTTTGAGCAACTGTCTTATTTAGACCAGCAACGTATTGTAGAAGCGAAGCAGAAGCCGTGTTTGCATTTACTCCTACCTGATTTACTACTGTCTCTACAATAAAAGTCAGTGAATCATTTAATTGCTTTTGAGACACATCATGCTGATACTGCCCTACTCCTACCGACTTAGGATCGATTTTCACAAGTTCAGCCAGCGGATCTTGCAGCCTTCTGGCAATCGATACAGCGCTTCGCTCTTCTACTTGAAAATCAGGAAATTCCTCTCTAGCAACATCAGAAGCCGAATACACGCTTGCTCCCGCTTCATTCACAATCAAATAATAAACTGGGTTTTCAATCTCTTTAAGAACATCCGCTACAAATTGCTCCGTTTCGCGAGATGCCGTTCCGTTTCCAACGGCTACTACTTCAATAGGGTATTCAACGAACATTTTCTTTAATTTATTTTGCGCTTCAGCTGCTTTTCTCACAGGAGGATGTGGATAAATAACATCAATTTTTAATACCTTGCCTGTTTCATCTACTACAGCTAATTTGCAGCCTGTTCGAAAAGCTGGATCTACTCCTAATACCACTTTCCCTTTCAATGGAGGTTGGAGAAGAAGTTTCCGTAAGTTTTCAGAAAAGATGTGAATGGCTCTTTCTTCCGCTTTTTCTGATAGCTCTTTACGAATTTCGCGTTCAATAGATGGTTCTATTAATCGTTTATAAGCATCTTCTATAGCTGAGACGATATAACTTTCAGCTGAAGAATCCCTCTTTTTGATTACTTGTTTATGTAAATATGAAAGAATACGATCTGTAGGCGCATCAATACTCACTTTTAAAATACCGTCTTTTTCTCCTCTATTCATGGCTAAGATACGATGAGGAACGATTCGCTTTACCGCTTCTGTATATTCATAGTACATTTCATAGATATTTTTTTCATCTTTTTCCGGATCTTTGACTGAAGTAACAATTATGCCATCTTTTACAGTAGTCGTACGAATCCATTGACGGTAAGATGCTTCGTCAGAAATTTGTTCCGCTACAATGTCTAGGGCTCCCTGAATAGCTTCTTCAGAAGATTGAACTCCCGCTTCTTCATTTATGTACGTTTTCGCTTCGTTCTTCACGTCAGAACGTGGAAAACTTAGTAGCCACTGTGCTAATGGTTCAAGACCTTTTTCTTTTGCTACAGTTGCTTTTGTACGTCGTTTTTGCTTAAAAGGGCGGTATAAATCTTCTACTTGCTGCAATTTCTTCGCTTGATGAATTTGAGCAGCCAGTTCCTCAGTTAATTTCCCTTGCTCTTCAATTAATCGAAGAACTTCCTCTTTACGCTCTTCTAAATTCATTAAGTAGTTCCAGGAATCTAAAATATTCCGGATTTGGACTTCATCCAAAGCACCAGTTTGTTCTTTTCTATATCGAGCAATAAAGGGAACTGTATTACCGTCTTCTACTAAAGCAATTACGTTTTGTACTTGCTTTTGTGAAATCTCCACCTCTTTACTTACACGTTGAACAATTTGATTATCTAATTTCGTTGCAACAGACACAGCTTATCCTCCTAGCTAAATGAAACTTTGTCTTTATTGTAACAAAACTCACATGCAATAACACATGTGAGCTACAAAGAAAGGCTATGCAGTTGGAAGATGACCAGCGATATACGTAATATCGTCATTATGAGATCGAATTGCTGCCTGTAGCCGTGTCGACAATTGATCTACATTCATCGAGTTAGCAAAAACAGATTTAATCTCTTTTAATTCTAAGCCATCTGTATGAATCAAAAATTTAGAACCGGAGTCATATGGGAAGGTTTGTGTGCGGAACTTTTGAATTTTCCCTGATAAAAAACCTTGAATTGGCAGAGGGTACGTTAATTTCCCCTCCGGAGAATACAGATAAAAGCGGATATTACCTACATTTGTATAATGAAATTCGTTATGTTTTTTATCAATTTTCAAAATAGCTACTGCCGCGCCTCTTGTATGTCGAGTAGCTTTGTTACACTTAGAAATGATCTCATCCACATCTAGATGATGATGAGCTTTCGCTACATCCGTAACAGCTACAGAAGCGGCTCTAGCTTGTTCACCGCTTCCTAATCCATCTGCCACTGCACATAGAAAATAGTCATCCGTTTCTTTGACATAGTAACTATCTCCACAACATACATTCCCTTGCTTTGGCTCTTGGTATATATGAGTTTGAATCAACTTTGTATTAGGGTCTACTGTCATCACGACATATACTCCGAATCGTTAGAATCTGAGCGAGCTGCAGTCCTTAGCTTATCAAGAGCTCTTCTTTGCAGTCGAGATACATGCATTTGAGAAATCCCTAACTTCTCACCGGCATCTTTTTGACTCAGATTTTCAATAAATGTATAGCGAATCACTTCTTTTTCTCTATCGCTTAATACATGAAGAATCTTTTCTAACACTAAGCGCTGATCAGTTTTCTCATAACCCGACTCTTGTTCACCTACTAAATCAAGGATTGTAACAGTACTTCCATCAGAGTCTGCTTCAATGGAATGATCAACAGACAACGCTTGATAACTTTGCCCCATCTCCATCGTTTCTAAAATTTCTTCCTCTGTCACTCCGATATGATCAGCAATTTCTTTCACTTGAGGAGATCGCTGTAAACGGGTTGTTAGCTCTTCGACAGCTGCTTTAATTTTAGGACCTAATTCTTTGATGCGGCGCGGTACGTGAACACTCCACGTTTTATCGCGTAAAAATCGCTTAATCTCTCCAATGATTGTAGGAACAGCAAACGATTCAAAGCTTCTTCCAAATGAAGCATCATACCTTCTAATAGCTCCTAACAGTCCTAGCATCCCTACCTGCACAATATCTTCATGTAAGCTTCTGCCTTTTGAATAGCGACGTGCAATAGATTCAACAAGGTTCTTGTAATGTACTACTAGATCACTTTGTGCTTCTTCATCCTGCGTTTTTTGAAAGCGCTCAATTCGTTCCTGAACCTGTTCTTTAGTTAATTTCATAGGTTGAGACTGTGTTTTCATCACTCTCCACCTGCTCTCTTTGCACATACTTAGTCATCATTAGCGTTACACCTTTTGAATTGACCATTTTCACTTCGTCCATTAGTGTTTCAATTAAATATAAACCAAGTCCACCTTCAGGAAGAAATTCAACTTCTTTTGATGTTTCATAAGGTCCTATATGTTCCTTAAGCTCTTCAAAATTAAAGCTTTCACCTTTATCGACCACCATGATTTCTAAACGGTCATCAAATAAACCAAAACCTACTCTCACTTCACCATTTTCTTCATTCTTGTAAGCATGCTGTACGGCATTTGTACATGCCTCACTCACAGCAATTTTCATATCTTCAATTTCATCATAAGAAAAACCCATCCGGTTCGCTACACCAGACAGCGTCAGTCGAATAATCGCTACGTAGTCTGGCTTAGCAGGAATCTTCATCTCAACAAAGTCATAAGGCTGTTTCATTTTACGCCACCTTCTACTTGTGAATTCACGTTTAAAATGTCTGTGAGGCCCGTAATATCAAATAAGCGCTTGATGCGCTCTGATACACCAACAAATTTCAAAGAGCCGTTATTTTTCTTATTGGCTTTTAACAATGCAATAAATACACCTAGTCCTGTACTATCCATGTATGATACATCGGTTAAATCAACTATAATTTCTGGTTCAGTATGTTCAGTAATTTCCATGAACTTTTCTTTTAGCTTAGGTGCTGTATATGCGTCAATCTCTCCAGCCAGCTTAATACGATATGCTTGACCGTCCTTTTGTATATCTATTTTTAAATTCATCGTATTAGTAGACCCCCTCTAATTTTGTGCTATCTTTTCTGTACCCTTATTTAGAATACTTAAACTAAACTCTTCAAAATAATCAATGTAAAGTCATCCCTCAATTGAAAATGCTGTAATTTTTCCAGCTCTTTATATACAGACTCTACAATTTCTTGAGGAGACAAATGCATGTATTTTCGAATTAATTTTATGATGTCCAATCTTTCAATAAATCCTTCTTCAGTTCTGCATTCTGTTACGCCATCTGTTAACAGAACAATCATATCGCCTTTTGAAAGCTGCTGCTCGTACTGAAGATATTTCACATGGCGATCGACTCCTAGCACGAGTCCTTTTGCTTCCAAATCTTCAAATGAATCAGCTTTGGCATCATAATAAAAACCTGGTTCATGCCCTGCAGATGCATAATCAAATAAGTTTGTCTCGGGATTATAGCTTCCGTAGAACATCGTAATAAACATACTTGGATCTACGTTTCGCTCTACAATATTATTCAAGTTCTCTAATACATAACTTGGATTTTTTCTTGAGTCCGGTAAGCTGTCCATTGCATATTTGATCATAGACATACACATTGCAGCTGGAATTCCTTTGCCGATCACATCGGCAATGGCAATACTTAACCCACCGTGCTCTTCTTCTACAAAGTGAAAATAATCTCCGTTCATCTGTTTAGCCGGTACGCTAATCGCACCAATTTCTAAAGTTGAACTAGCCGGAACCTTTGTCCCCAACAGCGTCTGCTGGACGTTAGCGGCAACTTCAATTTCAGAACGAAGTTCCCGCTGCTTATTTTTTAATGTTTGATGCTCACGAAGAGCAAGACCGTAGCTAATCATTACCTCAAGTAAAAAGTCCAGAGAATGCAGCACTTTTTCTGGAATATCAGAATAAATTTCTTCAATCACTTCTTTATGAATGCTCACAATATCTTCTGGCGATATTTCATTCTCTAAAGATTTTCTACTTAGTTTTTGTCCTTGATACAAAATTTGTTCATTTTGTGTTTGGATATAGTTCCCCAAAATATCTTTGTATAAATCTCTCATCTCTTTATCAAAAGACATTATCTATTTCCTCCTACCGGAGCCACTTAACTGCTTTAATCTCAGTACCTTCTCCGACATTTGTTTCGATGTCAAACTCATCCATCAATCGTTTTACCCCAGGAAGCCCAGCTCCTAGTCCACCCGATGTTGAGTATCCATCTTCCATTACTTTGCGAACGTCGGGGATACCTGGCCCTTCATCTGTTGCTACGACAAGAAGACCGTTTTTTCCTCCACGATTTAATTTCTCAATATAGATTTGACCCTTACCCGCATATAGGTAAATATTACGAGCTAATTCAGAAATGGCGGTTGTAATACGAGCTTGGTCAACTGTTCCAAACCCTAGCTCTTTCGACACATTTCTACCTAATTGGCGTGCCGCTACGATGTCCCATTCTGTTACGATTTTTACGCTGGATTGGAATTCCATATACTAATCCCCCAATTCCGATTGGAGTTTCTCAAGACCTTTTTCTAAATCGAGTGCAGTAAGAACATCATTTAGGCCAATCCCTAACTCAACAAGTGTAATAGCTACTGCAGGCTGGATACCTGTTAATACTACTCTAGCCCCCATCAAATTAGACATGCTAACCACGTCACCTAAAACTTTTGCGATGAATGAATCGATCATATCAATTGAAGTTAAATCGATTACCACTCCTTTTGCTCCAGTTTGATGAATTTTACTTAGCAAATCTTCTTGGAATTGAATAGCCGTTTGATCATCCAGCTCCCATTGAATGGATACCAATAAATAGTCGTACAATTTCAAAATGGGTATTCTCACGTTTATTCCTCCGATTCTATATCAACTATTTTCCGCTCAGTCATTTCTAACGCAAACTCTACGCCTTTTTTTAATGAGTTTTTCGTAATAATTTCATTTAAGTTAATACCTAAGTTCACAATAGTCTGAGCAATTTCCGGACGAATTCCTACTAACAAACACTTGGCTCCAACCAAACGTACGGCTTCAGCAGCTTGAATGATATGATGGGCCACCATCGTATCCACTACTGGTACTCCGGTAATATCTATTAATACGACCTCTGATCGGTGCTTTACGACACCTTGCAGTAAGTTTTCCATAATTTTCTTTGCACGATCAGTGTCAATTGTGCCTACAAGCGGCATTACGGTAATTTTATCAAATACCGGTATTAATGGAGCAGACAATTCTTGAAGTGCCACTTTTTGCAACATAACTGTATTTTCCCACGAGTTGGAGTATTGTTCTACTATTTTGTTATAAATAGGGCTTAACCACTTGTCAAACCGATAGAATAATTCAGAATGAGTTTGGTCAGCCTTTACATGTTCACTGTTTACATACCCTTCAACCACTACGTGACCCAAGTTACGTACACCCTGTGTCAAATAAGCAAGAGGCCATCCTAAACTCACAACTCGTCCTACTACTTCCTCTAGTTCCTCTGCAAAATTTTCCTGATCACGGAATGCTTTTGCCAAAAGTAAATTTACAAAATCAGAGCTTACATTTACGTACACTTGCTCAGATACAATGTTTTTAATCCGCTCTGTTTCCACATCATTCATTAACACTAGCCATCGATCAAAAATTTCTGATTTATGATTTTGTATATAATTGAATAAATCTTGATTCATGAGGTCCTCCTTATGAGTCAATACACTCATTTATATCTATCTATATATATATATTATCATTTTTAAAACGTTTCTTATTACAATATACGTTTACTGATTATTCCTAGTCAAATTAAAAAAGTTGCTCATAAAGGAGCAACTTAGCATAAATGGAAGTATAATTCTAAAAGTCGATAAGTCCTACACTGATTTGCAAGGCTTCATCCACTCTGTCCATCATTTCATCATCTAAATGGGTAATCTTGTCTGTTAGCCTCTGTTTATCAATAGTACGAATTTGTTCTAGTAAAATAACTGAATCTCGCTCAAATCCATAGCGCTTTGCATCAATTTCAACATGCGTAGGTAACTTTGCCTTTTGAATTTGAGCAGTGATCGCAGCTACAATAACAGTTGGGCTAAAACGATTGCCTATATCATTTTGAATGACAAGTACAGGGCGAACGCCTCCTTGTTCTGAGCCAACAACAGGAGATAGGTCAGCAAAATAAACGTCGCCACGTTTGACTACCAAGTCATTACCCCCCGCTTACTAAACGATCCACAGTATGATCAGCTTCATACTCTGCTAGAAAAGCCTCGGAAGCAATATTTAAGTTTATCTTTGCCATCTCCATATATCCACGTCTCATTGATTCGCGAATATGGCGTTTTTTTCGCTCACGAAGGTACAATTTTGTTGCTTGGTGAATAAAATCACTTCGGTTGCCATTTTCTTGTTTAACCATAAGATCGAGCTCCGATACTAAATTTTTCGGTAATCTTACTAGGATTTCTGTAGTTGCGCTCGCTTCAGACACAAACATACACCTCCAACATCAATACACACACCAATAGTCTCATCTTTCCTTATCATAACATTGATTAGCTTTAATGGAAAGTTAATTCTGTCAATTTCTACACTATTATCGTCAATTGATACCCTCTTTTATGCATGGAAGTTATTATTTTATTGTCTTTTGTTCGCAGACTTTTTATGTTGACTCAGGAAGATGTATATTCAGCGCAAGATATAATTATTAACATCAATATGCTGCGAATCTCTTGTATAAACCCTCGGAACCCTTGCTGCAACCATGCAAGGGATTTCATAATTAATTGTTTCAAGATGCTTCGCTACTTCATCAATTGTAATTTCAGCACCTTTTTGTTTTCCGATAAATGTTACTTTTGTACCCATTTTATACATTTTAGGTAATTTAATCATCAATTGATCCATGCAGATTCTACCAACAATTGGCACTTTAACTCCATCGACTAATACTTCAAAATTGCTTAATTTACGAATCCAGCCGTCTGCGTATCCTACTGGAATAGTAGCAATCCATTCATCTTCTTTAGCTTCATAAGTAGCTCCGTAACTGATATGACTCCCTTTTTTGACTTTTTTAACATGCACAATACGGCTGTGCAGCGAAAAAGCTTGTTTTAACGGAATTGGCAAGACTTCTTTTAATTCCTCAGAAGGACTCAAACCATACATAGCGATACCTAAGCGTACGCCATTAAAGATATCTTTCGGACGACGAAGCAAGGCTGCGCTATTTGCACAGTGAATCATCGGAGGTGTAAAATTATATTCTTTCACAATTCGAACCATTTCTTCAAAGAATGTGTATTGTTCTTCAAAATAAGACGAGTTTAGCTCGTCTGCTGTTGCAAAGTGTGTAAACACTCCATCCAGCACGAATCCCGAATGAGAAGCGATGATCTTCATCGTTTCGTGTAATTCTTCTTTTGTTCTAACTCCCAAGCGACCCATGCCTGTATCTATTTTTAAATGCATATGCAGCTGACTGTTTTCACCTAGAATGGACGCCGCTTCTTCAATCCAAGCTTTGCTATAAGCAGTGACCGTTACATCCCACTCCAATGCAGTTTGAATGTGTAGGGTAGGCACGGCGCCTAATACTAAAATGGATTCCTTTATTCCTTTTTTCCGAAGAGCAATAGCTTCATCCAAAAAAGCTACAGCTAGCATATCAGCACCAGCTTGAAGCGCAATCTCTGCTACTTCTTTATCTCCATGCCCGTACGCATTCGCCTTCACTACGGCCATTAACGTTTTATGGCCCGGTATTAGTTCTCTTACATGATTCACATTTTGAAAAATGGCTTCTACATCAATTTCTGCCCATGTTTCTCTATAAAATGCATCCATTACTACGACACTTCCTTTTTTCAGAACCATTCTAAACGTACTTTCCTCTGTTAGTATAATACATCTATAGCCAAACTTCATCTCGATCTTTATTCAAATTAAGCAAGAACAAGCCTACATATATGCAGGCTTGTAAGCTTCTCTTATTTTCCCATCTGACTTTGCACAGATCTAGCAACTGTACTCAATTCATCTGGTGTTAGCTGATCAGAAGCCAGCATAAAGTCTACTCCATTATATGTCCAAGATAGACTTTTATCCGTTAAAGCTCCCACAGTAAAACCTAAATCAAATGGCTCTCCGGCAGTAACTGTAGATGTCGTTGTTTTTGCTACTTGCGCTTTTTCTTGTACAAGCGTAAACGGCTTTTCTCCTTTGTACATTAAAACGACTCTTTCGCCATTTTCTGTCTCAATTTTCTTTTCCTTGGACAGCTTTGTACCTTTTGGAACATCCTTAGGATAAAGGACGCTAAATGATTTCTGCTGAGCTAATGTCGGAACGTCAATCTTTGCACTTGTCATATTTCTTTTTGTATCAAAAGCCCCTTTATCAAACTTAGAATCGAATTTGACCTTAGAGAAATCAACTTTTATTAACACTTTATTATCCGTATCCATAATTTTAACCGAAACAGGCGCTAAGTCACTTTTGTTCAGTGTAATTTCTTGTTTAGGAAGCATCGTGCTATTTTGATAGTTGGTTTTTGTTTCAAAAATATAATGCTTATCCGTTGATTTAAAGCTTGCCTTTTCATCCTTCACAATATCTTGGACAAGGGATTCATACAAATAAGCTTGACTGCTATTTTGCGGCCAGTCACTTTGAAAACGAAAGCTTTTATTTAAGGCAGGCGTTAAAACAAAAACCCCTTCATCATTACGCAAAATCATTTGGCTTTGATCTTTCTTTGTATTTTTCAAATTCACTCGATAATACATAGGCTTACTATGCCAAATCTCTACATCATATACTTGAGCATCTTTCCCTGTATTTAATGTCATCTTAGCATCTGATTTATAACCCGCCATTTCTTGTACCTTGGCATCCAATGCATCTGTTACATCCTGCTGACTTTTTTCACCGCATGCTGATAAGGCTAAGAGAAAAAAGGCGCAAACAAATAAGCCAATCCATTTTTTATGCATTTCCCCAACTCCTTTATTTCGTATATTCACAGCTAAACGGAGAAGCAAGAACATATCTTGTCTCCCCTATCCACACTATGAATATATGAACAAGAAATAGTGAATATGCAGACTAGCTTGACAAGCGTTCAATAATTACTTGAGCAATTGCATAGTGCGCACTGTGGGAAATAGATACGTGTACGGACGCGTCCAGTGGTTGTTTTGTAACAATGTGGGGCTTTCCTCTTTCATCATTCACGATTTCGATATCTTGGAAGCTGAAATCTTTTCCTATTCCTGTTCCAAGAGCTTTCGAATATGCTTCCTTCACAGCAAATCTTCCTGCTAAAAATTCGACCTTACGTCGGCTTGATAGCTTTTCATAGCGTTCTTTTTCATTTTTTGTTAAAATCCGAGTAACAAAAGCGCTTTGACGCTGCACCATTTTTTCAATCCGCTCTAACTCTGTAATATCAATTCCAGTTCCTATAATCATTTTCATTTAATCCTCTCTTACAGAATAGTATATAAAAATGCCTTTATAAAAAGGAGTGACAAATATGTTCGTACGCACAGAAAATGCAGCTGAATTTAAACGTTTTTACCCTGTTACCTTCACGCTTATCTGCATCCACATTGCGCTATGGTTACTTGCCGCTCTTCCCTCAAACCTTGCAGAATCTTTTATACATCAGCTTATTGGTGTGAATAGCTTAATTTCTCAAGGAGACTACTGGCGACTTTTCACACCTATCTTTTTGCATCTAAGCTTTTCACACCTTCTTTTTAACTCATTTTCATTGTTCTTGTTAGGGCCAGGTGCTGAGCGTATTCTTTCTTCTTATAAGTTTCTTCTATTCTACCTTACGTGTGGATTTCTTGGAAATATCGTTACATTTCTAACCCAATCTTCTTTCTACAGCCATGTGGGTGCATCCGGTGCCATTTTCGGGCTGCTCGGGTTTTACCTCTACCTTGTAATAAAACAAAAGCATATGCTTTCTCAAAGTAACCAGCAAATCATTGTCGTCTTCTTAATTATTGGATTACTTTCAGGTCTGCTAACGCCAAGAACCAACAACACAGCTCATTTCGTTGGAGGTATTGCTGGATTTCTTCTCGCTTTTCTCGCGTTCAAACAGAAAAACAAGCCACAGATATGAGGCCTGCTTTAAGATTTAATATAAAAAGTGGATGAGTTAATAAATTCCACATCTTCATAAGACTTCAAGTCTCTTACTAACTGAAAGAGCGCTTCATCTTTTTTCTTAGCTTCAATCATGCAATCAATTTGCGGTATCGATCCATTTACTTCTTTTAAAAAGCTGTAAAACCCATGAACATCGATATAATCTGCATGGGCTCTAAATTCTTTATCACTTTTAGGACTAGATATATGCATTTTTAGAGGAAGCGTTTCCTGTTCCCACGTTCTAGTGATACGGTCCCAATGCTCTTGCCATGAAGTTTCATCGTTGTTTGCCTGATGATGATGAAGATCAAAAATGATTGGGACATTTAGTTTTTCACATAAATACAAGACGTCCTTTATATGAAAGGTTGTATCGTCGTTTTCTAACATAATCATTTGCTGAAGGGATTGAGGTACAAGCCCCCAATTATGAATAAACTGCTCCAATGCTTTTTCTTTATCATTATAAGCCCCTCCGACATGTAAAACACAGCGATTTTGAAGCGGAATATCCATTCCTTTTAGCAACTTTTGATGCATGCGAAGAGTTTGAATAGAATGCTTAAAAACCTCTTTATCCGTTGAGTTTAAAACAACAAAATGATCCGGGTGAAAATCTACTCGCATTGGATGTTCTTTCAAAAATACAGAAATGCGCTGAAGAGCATCCTTTAAAGGAGCTATGTAGTTCCACTCTTTTAGCGCCTCATGGTTAGCTAATGGAATTAACTTAGAACTGAATCGAAAAAACTCAATTTCACTCCACGCATTATGTTTTAATAAACGTAAGCAGTTTTCTAAGTTGGATATTGCAATACGTTCGAGCTTGCGAATGGCCGCTTCATGGTCTTTCACACGCTGAAATTGTGCAAAAGTCATTGTTTGAGAAGGAGAACTATTTTCCAAATGAACGCTCATCGCCACATAACCTAACCGAACAATGGTCGACATCAGTGAACACCCCATTTTATTTTATTCATAGTGTGCACCAATAAAATAGCAATTAACACATAAAAAAACGAGCCTGTTAAGGCTCGTTTTTATTTTACGCTTTGCTGCGAGAATCTTTACGATTACTGCTGCTATTACGATTTCTATTATCACTGCCGTTGCTTCCACCGCGACGCTTGTCACCAAAACGCTTTGAGTTTCCACGACGATTTTGCTGTGAGTAGTTTTTAGAGTTAGAACGTGAACGACCTCCGCCATTTCCACGTTTGTTTTTATCACCTTTTGCAATTACTGGTGGTTCAGCAGTTAATTGAATTGGTGATTCGTTTGGTTCTTTTGTAAATAATTTGATCGCTGCTGCCACTAATGAAACTGAATCGTGCTCTTCAAGTAACTCTTCTGCCAACTGTTTGTAGTAAGATAAGTTGCCTTGTGTCACAGATTCTGTTAATTTGTCAGCTGCAATACGCTGTTGACCTTCCATTGCTTCATCAAGCGTTGGAGGAGTAAGACGCTCCATTTTACGTTTTGTTGTACGCTCAATATTGTGTAACTGTCCAGTTTCTCTTGGCGTTACAAATGTCATAGCAGCACCCATTTTACCAGCACGTCCTGTACGTCCGATACGGTGTACATAGCTCTCTGGATCTTGAGGGATATCAAAGTTGTATACATGAGTAACACCAGAAATATCAAGTCCGCGTGCAGCTACGTCCGTTGCAACTAATACATCAATAGAACCTTCTTTAAATTGACGTAGTACAGATAGACGTTTCGATTGCGTCAAGTCACCATGGATACCTTGTGCAGAATAACCACGCATATTTAATGCTTCTGATAACTCATCAACACGGCGCTTTGTACGACCAAAGATGATAGCTAATTCAGGTGATTGCATATCTAAAAGACGAGTAAGGATATCAAATTTACGCTTTTCTTGTACTTCTAAATAATACTGCGTAATGTTTGGCATCGTTACTTCTTTTGCTTGTACTTTTACCACTTTTGGTTCGTTCATGAATTTTTCAGCAATGCGACGGATTGGAGTAGGCATTGTTGCTGAGAATAAAAGTGTTTGGTGGTTCTCAGGTACGTTTGATAAGATTTTTTCAATGTCTTCGATGAATCCCATGTTTAACATTTCATCTGCTTCATCTAAAATAACTGTATGAACATCTTGTAGACGAAGTGTACGACGATTAATATGATCTAGCATACGCCCTGGTGTCCCTACGATGATATGAGGGTGCTTTTTCAATGCACGAATTTGACGACTGATATCTTGACCACCGTAAATTGATAGCACGCGTACGCGCTTTGTTTGACCAATTTTGTAAAGTTCTTCAGATACCTGTACAGCAAGTTCACGAGTAGGAGCAATAATTAACCCTTGAATTGCATCTACGTTTACATCAACTTTTTCAATAAGAGGAATACCAAATGCCGCTGTTTTCCCTGTTCCTGTTTGTGCTTGTCCGATCAAATCGTGACCTTCTAGTGCTAATGGGATAGTTTCTGATTGAATTGGTGTTGCTTCTTCAAAACCCATTTTACTCACAGCTTTATTAAGCTGTTGACTTAATCCTAAATCTTGAAATAATGCCAAGTTTTTCAAACTCCTTTTATATTTAGACTATCTATATTTTACAAAAAAAAGCATTCTCCGAGGAAACGGAAAATGCTCTAAACGACTACTTCAATAAATTCAACGTTTAGAGTATAAGCGCCTCAAGACACTCAGACTACATCATAACACTATGGCTTTCCGTTTGCAATAGAGCTTACTTATACTCTTTTTAATATCACGGTAATTTATGCATCATTTTTGAGATAACTTCCTCAAGCTTCATCCCTCGAGATGCTTTCACTAAAACCACATCTTCTCTTGTTGTAATCGCTGTTAATTTTTTAACAAGCTCATCTTTCTCCTCAAAGTGCATTACCTTATCTTCTGCAAAATTATTTTTTGCTCCTTGCTCAATTTCAACAGATAAGGGGCCGTATGTTAGAACATAATCAATTTTTTCTGCTTGAATAAACTCTCCCACTTCTTTGTGGAACTCTTTTTCCTGATCGCCTAATTCAAGCATATCCCCGAGAACAAGAATTTTTTGCTTATAGCCTTCTAAATCATGCATCAACGTGATAGCAGCTTTAACGGACGTTGGGCTTGCGTTATATGCGTCATTAATGAAGGTCAGGCCATCTGTTCGTTTCACGAGCTCCATACGCATATTGGTTAGCTTTAATTCTTTTAATCCCTTAGCGATTGTTTCATTGTCTAGTCCAAAATAATGACCTACCGCAATAGCAGAAAGCGCATTGTGAACATTATGTTTACCTAATACCGGGATAAAGAATGGATATGTTGTTTCACGTGAAACAGTGAATGTTGTGCCTAACTCTTCAGCTGAAATAGCACTTGGATACAAATCGTTTTGTTCTGAGCTGCCAAATGTCACCGTTTCAAATACTGGATTAACAACGCGCGACGTTAAAAGTGGCTCATCACCATTATAGACAAGCTGACCTGTTGGCGCTAAGCCGCTTGTAATTTCTAATTTTGCCTCCGCAATTCCATCACGGCTTCCTAAGTCTTGAAGGTGCGATTCTCCGATATTTGTAATAATGGCCACATCAGGCTCCGCTAAATTAGAAAGAAACTCAATTTCCCCTCGGCTGCTCATGCCCATTTCTAAAACTGCAATATCATGAGTTTCATCTAAACGCAAAATAGTAAGCGGCATACCAATATGATTATTAAAGTTTCCATCTGTTTTCAGAACGCGGTAAGTTGTATCGAGCACAGCTTTCACCATGTCTTTTGCTGTTGTTTTTCCGTTACTTCCTGTAATGCCCACTACTTTAATATCTAACTCGTGACGATAGGATTTCGCTAATTGCTGAAGAGCTTCTAGCGTATCATCGACTAAAATAACACTAATGTCTGTCGGTGGATTTTCTTCATCTTTGTTCCACAGTGTAGCGAGCGCTCCGTTTTCAATTGCTTTATGAACAAATGCATGCCCGTTAAAACGTTCCCCTTTAATTGGGATATATAAATTACCTTGCTGAATGGTTCTCGTATCAATTGAGACTCCCTCAATTACAGCTGCTTCGTTTCCGCTATGAAATACACTTCCTGGAATCATTGTAGCTAGCTGTGTAAGCGTACGTTTAATCATTGTTGGTTTGCTCCTCTCGATATAAAGTTAACTATGGATAACATTAATTGAAACTAAACACAGAAACACTATTCATGATGAATAGTGTTGTGTGAGTTACATTGTGTGTTTAATTTGCTGCTTTTCGGTATGACGTTCAATTGCTAGTGATACAAGTTTTTCGATTAAATCTGGATATTCAACACCTGCGTGTTTCCACAATAATGGGAACATACTGAAAGGTGTAAAACCAGGCATTGTATTCACTTCATTAATAATGAATTTACCTTCTGATGTTAAGAAGAAATCTGCACGTACAAGACCAGATCCATCAATTGCTTTAAATGCTTTGATTGCTAGTGCTGACATTTCTTGATGCTGTTCTTCTGTAATTTCAGCTGGAATAATAAGGCCTGTATCGCCGTCTTCATATTTGGCTTTGTAATCGTAAAACGCTTTTTTAGGTAAGATTTCTCCAACTACTGAACAAGCTGCTTCATCATTACCTAACACACCAATTTCAACTTCACGACCAACTGCTGCTGCTTCTACAATGATTTTCCGATCGAATAAGAAAGCTTCAACAAATGCTGCTTCTAACTCTTCGCGGTTATCACATTTGCTAATCCCAACGCTTGAACCTAAGTTTGCTGGTTTAACAAAGCAAGGGTATCCAAGTGTTTCTACTTTTTCATAAGCAGCCGTTCGATCTGCTTCCCACTCGCGGCGGATAAATGATACGTACTCTACTTGAGGGAGACCTGCCTGTGCAAACAGCTGCTTCATTACAACTTTATCCATACCAGCTGCTGAAGCTAATACGCCATTTCCAACATAAGGAATATTCAATAATTCTAATAATCCTTGTACCGTACCATCTTCTCCATTTGGACCATGAAGAAGTGGGAAAATAACATCTAGCTGATCATCTGTTTTTGAATCTGTTAATGCAAACATTTCCGTATTCAATGAAACTGGTGAAATAGCAGTTCCGTTATCTTGAATTTCTAATTGAGCAACTGTTTCAAGCGGACCAGTCAGCTGTGTGCCGCGAATCCACTTTCCTGTTTCTGTAATGTAAATTGGATGCACTTCATATTTATCGTGATTAATTGCTTTTGAAACTGCTAGAGCTGTTTGTAAAGATACTTTATGTTCAGCGGATTTTCCTCCGTATAAAAGGCCAAGCTTAATTTTCACTGATGTTCCTCCTAACACATATTCATCTTTTCTATTTTATCATGCACGTTTAGATAGTAAACAGAAATATTAACTATTATTACGTATGTCAAAATAGCTAGGCTTGTGAAAGAAATTCTATCGCCTACCTTTATTATTTAGAATCATCTTTCCCATTGGCTCATTTATTCTTGAAAAAACTTTTTTGATTTTAAATCTTTTTTAAAATTTTATTTGTAAAGTTTATTTATGCTAAAGATCACCATCAATAATCGAAACTATAGTTCTGGTATAAATCAGGAGGTTCAACAAACATGAGTAAAATGGGAAAAACGATGATTGCTGCATGCAGCGTAGCCATTGGAAGTATTTATGCAACTGGTTATATAAACACTCTATCTGATGCACAAGCTGTTCAAGTCACCCCGGCTCATCATCAGAAGAAAACGACGGATCAAACAGACAATCAAACGATTGTCAATGACAGCTGGGGAGAAGATATAGCTTCTTCTAATCGGAACCATTCATCAGCGAGTGCCGAAAGTTCTTCTCCTAAAACAAAATACAAAGATGGAACGTATTCTGGCCAAGGAAGCAACCGTATCGGAACTGTCTACGTATCCGTGACCATTAAAAACGACCGAATTGATACAGTTGAAATTACAGAAGCAGATACTCACTATTCTCAAAGTTACATTGAGGGCCTTCCGGCTCAAGTCGTACAAAGACAAAGCTCAGATGTCGACGTCGTGAGCGGAGCAACGCTTAGTACAGAAGATTTTCAAAATGCTGTGGACGACGCACTTCAGCAAGCAATCAATGCATAAAGGAGAAACGAACGATGTCCATAAAAACGTATAGCCGCTCTGTATTATGTATGGGAACAACCGTCTCACTTCAAGTAATTGCTCCGCAATCAGAGGAAGCAAATGTCCTTCACCATATTTCAAAGGCATTTACTATTTTTAAAACCGTTGAAACGACGTGCAGTCGATTTGATGCGAAAAGCGAAGTGATGAAACTAATTAGACATGTCAAAGAACCCGTTTCTGTTAGTCCTCTATTATTTGAAGCCCTTCATTTCGCTGTCTTAGTAGCAAATGAAACGCATGGAATCTTTGACCCAACGGTAGGAAAGCAATTAGAAAACCGCGGTTTTAATGAACATTACTTATATGGAAATCCCGTACAAGTGAACGAAGCAGTCGATTCTGGAAGTTATAAAGACATCGTATTGGATACACATAAAAAAACGGTTTGTTTACAAAAACCGATGATTATAGATCTTGGAGCGGTCGCCAAAGGGTTGGCGATTGATTTAGCTGCCCGCTCCCTTCCTTATCAGCATTTTATGATTAATGCAGGAGGAGACATCCTAGTTAAAGGACGCAATCAACACGGAGAGTTGTGGAAAGTTGGGATTCAGCACCCTGTGATTCAAACGCAGTCACTACTGACTTTACGTGTAACAGATACGGCTGTCTGCACATCAGGAAATTATGCTAGAAAAAATAAGACACATCCATCAACGCATCATTTGGTTAATCCCTTATCTCCATCCACTCGAAGCAATCTGTTGAGTTGCACAGCTATTGCTCCTTCTGCCATGCTGGCCGATGCATTATCTACGCCAGCTTTTATTTTAGGAGCGGAAAAAGGAGTAAATTTATTGAATGATGCCGACATACGCGGCGTGCTCTTCGACTCTAGTTTCACTCCTTTTTTCACATCAGATATGGAGGAATTAATAAATTATGACCACACGTTCTGAACGAAGAAGCGGTGTTAAATATATCAGTACACCAAAAGGTTATATTACTGTAGATGAAAACAAACCAAAAGAAATAAGTCTTTGGGTGCAGCTAGTTAAAACCCCTAAAAGATATGTAATCGCTATGCTTCTGCTTTTAACTTTATTAGGTGAATTCAACTCTTCTGCCTTTCAAGGATTAGGACACCTACTGCTTGCCGTATGCTCGGCGGCTGCCTTAGATTTAGGATTTTCTTTTGCTTATAAAAAGAAAATTCAGCTTCCTGACGGCGGAATTATTACTGGATTAATTATTGCCTTAGTACTCAGCACCTCTACACCTGCTTGGGTCACATTTTGCACTGTAGCTGTTGCGATTTTATCGAAGCACTTCGTAAAAGTAAAAAAGAAGCCTATTTTTAACCCTGCTGCTTTTGGTCTTCTCTTTTCACTTATTGTCTTTTCAAGCGGCCAAAGCTGGTGGGGAAGCTTATCTTTACTACCCGTATGGCTCATTGTATTCGTGTTTGTGACGGGGTACCTTGTAACAAGCAAGGTAAATAAATTCCCTCAAGTATTTGCGTTTTTGGGCGTGTATTTTGCTATTTTCACGATTATGTCATTAATAGGAGTAGGCGATGTAGCAGATGCTTTACGAGCTCCTTTTGTTAATTCCGCTTTATTTTTAGCCTTCTTCATGGTGACGGATCCGCCAACTTCTCCTGCCAAGTATAAAGACCAAATAAAATTCGGACTGCTTGCAGGGGCGATTAGCGCCGTAGATTACTTAGCTTTTGGCGGCCTTGCCTATTTATTAATTGGCCTGTTAATCGCTAATGCATGGAAAGCGTGGAAGACTGCCAACAAAAAAGTGATGAAAAAAGCTGCCTAATGACAGGCAGCTTTTTTCATAGCGGAATTTTCACATGAAATTCTGTACCCACGTTTTTTTGGCTAAAAACCTTAATTTCTCCGTCATGGGCTTGTACAATCCATTTGGCAATCGCGAGACCTAGTCCTGACCCTCCTTCGGCACGAGCTCGGCTCTTATCACTTCGATAAAAACGATCAAACACATACGGAAGATCTTTCGCTTCAATTCCAATGCCTGTGTCTTTGACAATTAGCGTCATAGAGTGGTGATGTTTCTTTAGACTAATATGAATGCTTTCTCCAGGTGGAGTGTACTTAAAAGCGTTGTCTAATAAAATCATACATAGCTGATGAAGCCGTTCTTGATCTCCTCCGCACATTAACGATTCAATTTCCCTTGTGAAGTGCAGCTCTTTTAGTTCAAATATAGGCTCAAACTGATTAGCTACTTTATCCACCAGCTCACGCATATTAAAGACCGTTTTGTTTAGCAGCTGTGCACTTGAATCAGATCTAGCCAGTGTTAGTAAGTTGCTAACCAGCTTCGTCATCCGCTTCACTTCGTTTAAGCTTTGATAAATATTTTCGCTTTCTTGCTCAATCGTATGATTTGGTCGTCTAAACAATAGCTCGAGATGCGTTTGCATCACGGAAAGAGGCGTTCTTAACTCGTGGGAAGCATCTGCAATAAATTCGACCTGTTTGTTCCACGACTTTTGTATAGGTACAAGCGCTCGATTAGCTAAAAACAAGCCAGCTACAAGCGAAAGAAGCAGTCCAATAAACGCTGAAATGATAAGAAGAAAAGCAAGGTGCTCTAAGGTTTGAGTTTCTGAATCTACGTTTAAGACAAGTTGAATCGTTGAAACGTCTTGGTCTTTTATATACCCTTCGTTTTTCACATTCATCACTCGATAAGCATGACCGTTTACCTCTTGCGACGTTTGGACTTTTCCTTCTGAGAGCGCAGGCTTAAAGTCATCAATATCGTTTGTATATAACCCTTTTTTAGGTGTAATTTTGATTAGTTTTTTATCACTGCTCCAAAGTAAAAACGCAACCCGTCTTTCTGTTTCTCTTTCATTGTTTTCCTGGATCTCATGTAAGTTTCTTTTTTTTACTTGCTCGCTCATCTCACTTAACCGATTGTCTGGATTTAAAAAAATAACATGCTGCATATAAACATATAAAACTAAACTAAAAATGCTCAAAATAACCATCAGCACGATTGTGTTAAATAACACAAGCCTGATTCTCGTCTTTTTAAACATGCTCTTCCCCTTTTAACATAAAGCCTACGCCTCTCACTGTACGTACATAACCGTCACAATTAAAAGGCTGAAGCTTCTTTCTTAAATGGTGAACATAGACATCTACTACACCCACTCCTACGTCAGATGTAAACCCCCATACCCGATTAAAAATTTGATCTCGAATAAGGATTTGTTCTTTATTTCGAATAAAGTATTCCAAAAGCTGAAATTCTTTAATCGTTAACGTTAGGGCACTCTCATTTATCATAACTTCATGATTGGCTTCTCGTATAGAAATGGGACCATATGAAATCATGCCTTCTTCTGCCTGCAAGTCTCTGAGCATCACTCTTAACCTTGCAAAAAGTTCAGCCATGGCAAAAGGCTTAACCAAATAATCATCAGCTCCATAATCAAGTCCTTTCACTCGATCTTCTACACTATCTTTTGCAGTAAGAAAAATAACTTTCGTCAGCACCTTTTGTTTTCTTAGCTTTTTTAGTATGTCAAGCCCTGTCATACCCGGCAGCATAATATCTAAAATCAAGGCATCATAAATATTCTGCTCTGCTAAAAACAAACCTTCATCTCCTTCAGACGCACAATCCACTTCATATCCTTCTTCTTTTAAGCCTTCTACGATACCGTGTAATAATGAAGCATCATCTTCTACCACAAGTACACGCATATCAAATTCCCCCTTTTGTGAGTACCTAAGTAAGCATTATCTTAGCATGTCACTTTTAAAAACATTTTAAAACTAGCGTGTTATCATCTCTTATACTTTATAAAAAAAGTTATGCCTGCAAGCAGACATAACTTTTAACTAAACGCTATTTATGATCAGGACGTCGGTAAATGAACACCGCTTCTTTTGGCAGTTTACCAAACAAAAAGCTAGCAAACGGTAAAAGACGATGACATCCCCAAATGATGAGGTAACAGCCCGCTAATGTTAGAATATAGCGTGCCAAGATTTCAAAGTGAAACATGTAGTCTCCTTGTATTGGTACTGCTTTTGCCACAAAGTTTAAAACCATTGGATGAATCAAGTAAAATCCAAACGAGTACATGGCAATATTTTTAACAACCGTCACGGACTTCACAGAAAGCTTTTCAGCTAACATCTCTGCAATTCGGAAGAAGAAATAACTTCCCACCACCAAATAAATTGTATTAACAGCCTCATACGTAAAGCCTGAAATTTGAATTGTCTTCATTGTGTATAAGTGATAATTTAACAGTGAAATAGCTATTCCCGATCCGAGCGTCACCAGAAATAATACAATATTTGAACGACTATACTTTTTATCCACTTGTTCGCGATAATAAACACCAATCCAACCGCCGAGTAAAAACGTAGCCATGGTATTTAAAAATAAATTAAATGAAGTGATATGATACGTATTGTTAAGCATTAAATAACCAAGCTGAATGATAATACCAAACAGCCACATGTATTTTTTAAAAATGGTTACTTTTTGTGCTAGCCATACAAAAATCGGCAGCACGAGATACACTTGTACAATTAAAAAGATAAAATGAAGCTGATAGTAAGACTCTCCGCGTAAAATACGTTTCACAATATCAGCTGCATTTAATTCTGTTGCTCCCACATAGTACGAATAAAATTCATAAATAAGTGCCCAAATAACATAGGGAACTAAAATATATGTCACCCTTCGAGCATAATATGTTTTCCATAAATTCTTTGTTAACGGCTTGTTAATATAACTATAAAAGAAAACTAAACCTGTGATCACAATGAAGATCCCTGCTTCAATTCGAACAATTCGGTTAAGGAAATGATATTTCTGATAAGCTTCGCTTGCAAATGGCAGTACCGTTGCATAAGCTGCTGTTACATGTACGAGCACAACCATCATCATAGCGAATAATCGTAAAAAATAAATGGATTGAATATGCTGCTTTTGTTTTTGCTTCACTTTTTCTCTCCTATATAATGTGAAATATAAATTCTAGATGAATAATAGAACATTCAATTTTTTCTTATCTTTCCCGTTTTACAAATAAAAAAGCTAATAACATAAAATAAATGTTATTAGCTTTACTCGTTTGTATTTTATCTTTCCTCTTGCTATCACGCAACTGAATTCACAAAAACAATAAAGAACTTGAGTATAAAGGCCTAATTAAGTGCCTTTTATTTACGGTGCATTTTAAATTCTAAAAATAACTCATTATAATAAGCAAGCATTCGTTTGCCTAAGTTATTATATACTTCAAGCTTATTGGTTAGTTCTTCATCCGGATAAAAACGTTCATCTTCCGCTACTTCTTTCGGCAAATAATCTAGCGCTTTTTTATTAGGTGTAGAATACCCTACATATTCTGCATTTTGAGCAGCGTGTTTAGGATCTAGCATAAAATTCATGAATTTATGTGCACTTTCTACGTTTTTAGCCGTTTTTGGAATAACCATGTTATCGAACCATAAATTCGAACCTTCTTCTGGAACAACGTAATTCAGCTTATCGTTTTCACTCATAATTTCAGAAGCATCACCTGACCAAACAACGCCAACTGCCGCTTCTTCATTTGCTAGGAGCATCTTAATCTCGTCTCCTACAATGGCTTTGACATTTGGTGTTAATGTATCAAGCTTTCTTTTTGCTTCTTGAAGATGGGCTTTATTCGTATCATTTAATGAATAATTTAAGCTGTTTAGCCCCATTCCCATCACTTCTCTAGCGCCATCTGCAAGTAAAATTTGATTTTCCAGCTTAGGATCCCATAAATCATTCCAACTTTTTATCTTCTTGCCATGAATCATATCAGAGTTATACACAATACCCACAGTTCCCCAAAAATAAGGAATAGAGTACTTATTGCCAGGATCAAAGGATAAGTCTAAAAAACGCGGATTAATGTATTTTAAATTAGGCAGCTTCGAATGATCAATTGGCAATAGTAAATTTTCTTCACGCATCTTGCTAATCGCATACTCAGAAGGCACAGCAATATCAAATGTTGTACCGCCTTGTTCAATTTTGGTCATCATTGCTTCATTCGAATCAAAGGTCTGATAAATGACTTTAATTCCGGTTTCTTTTTCAAACTGATTCACTAAATCAGGATCAATATAATCTCCCCAATTATAGACAGTCAGCGTATCTCCTCCAGAGTATCCTTCGGCATTGTTCAAATGATGAACCACATACATAAGAACGAAAGAAAGGATGACGATGAAGATAAACGGCTTTGCTAATTGCTTCATTTTCCAGTCGCCACCCCTTTCACTTTATTGCTGTATCGCTGACTGATAAAGTAATAACCAATCACAATCAGCACGGTAAACATGAAAATAAGAGTAGAAAGAGCATTGATTTTCAGCGAGACCCCTCTTCTTGCTAACGAGTAAATTTCTACTGAAAGCGTGGAAAAACCGTTCCCGGTCACAAAGAAAGTAACCGCAAAGTCATCCAAAGAGTAAGTTAAAGCCATAAAAAAGCCTGCAAAGATACCAGGACGAATAAATGGCAATACCACTTTCGAAAGTACTTCAAAGCGGCTTGCTCCCAAATCACGGGCTGCATCGAGCAGTGTCGGACTCATTTCCTGCAGCTTAGGCAGAACCATGATGACCACAATCGGTACACTGAATGCAATATGCGCTAATAATACCGATATAAATCCGAGCTTTACACCGATAATGGTAAATAGAATTAAAAAAGATGCGCCAATAATAACATCTGGACTCACAATTAACACATTATTAAATGTTAACAGCGTATTTTGAACACGTCTGCGCTTCACGTATACGATAGCAAGTGCCCCTATCACGCCAATAATAGTTGAAATAACCGAAGACAATAGAGCAATAATAAGTGTATTTAAGACAATAATAAGCAAACGTGTATCTTGAAACACTTCTTTGTACCAATCTAACGTAAACCCTTCAAATTCACGCATGTTTCCTCCGCTGTTAAAAGAGTAATACATTAAATAAAAAATGGGCGCGTATAAAATGAAAAAGACAAAAAATAAATAAAGGTGGCTGAACTTCCACTTTCTCTTCATTTTACACACCTCTCTTTCCAGTGCCTGTTATGAGCATCATAACGGCCATCGCAATTATTAAAAAGACGGCTATTGTGGCGCCCATGCCCCAATCCTGCGTCACTAAAAAATGTTGTTCAATCGCTGTTCCCAGTGTAATGACGCGGTTTCCAGCAATTAAACGCGTAATCATAAAGAGTGATAGTGCTGGAATAAAAACAGCCTGACAACCTGATTTAACCCCTTCTAGCGTTAGCGGAAATACCACGCGCTTAAATGTCACCCATGAAGATGCCCCCAAGTCTCGCGAAGCGTAGATAAGCGAGGGATTAAGTTCTTCTAAAGAGTTAAAGATCGGTAAAATCATAAAGGGGATAAAAATATACACCGATACAAACACAAAACTAAAGTCAGTAAATAAAATTTGATGAGTACCAAGTCCCATAAATTTAGTAAACTTATTAACCGTACCATACGTGCCAAATATACCTAAAAAAGCATAAGCTTTTAATAATAGGTTAATCCACGTCGGTAAAATAATCAGTAGAAGCCACAGCTGCTTGTGCTTAAGCTTCGTTAGTAAATAAGCTGTAGGATAAGAAAAAACCAATGAAAATAACGTAATTAAAAAAGCATACCAAAATGAACTCAGCGTCATCTGTAAATAAACTGGAGTAAAAAATTTCTTATAGTTTTCAAGCGTCAGCTCATTATCGATGTTGAAAAAAGAATAATAGACAACTAATACAATGGGAGCAACTACAAAAAGCAAAATCCATAACACGTACGGGACTAAGTAAATATTTCTTGATTTAGTTTGCATCGTAATCCTCTTCATAACCTTCGAGTCGCTTATCGAATTCTTCTTCCGTTTCATTAAATCGCATAACATGAATAGCTTCAGGTTCGAAATATAAACCAATTTCTTCGCCAACCGTTGCCTTTTTCGTAGAGTGAACGAGCCACTCATTCCCTGCATGGTCATAGCCTAAAATTTCATAATGGACTCCTCTGAACAGCTGTGAATCTACACGAACCTGCAGCTTTCCTTGATCGGAGCTTGTAATGGCTAAATCTTCAGGGCGAATCACAATTTCAACCTGCTCATTTTGGTTTAATCCTTGATCAACACATTCAAATTGCTGGCCGCCAAACTCCACTAAAAAGTCAGCAATCATTTTACCTGGTACAATATTTGATTCACCAATAAAATCGGCAACAAAACGATTAATTGGCTCATCATAAATATCTGTAGGTTCCCCGCTCTGCTGAATTCTTCCTTTATTCAAAACAAAGATTTCATCGGACATCGCAAGCGCTTCTTCTTGATCGTGCGTAACAAAAATGAACGTAATACCTAGACGACGCTGTAATTCTCTTAACTCGTATTGCATTTCCGTACGCAATTTTAGATCAAGAGCTGAAAGCGGCTCGTCCAGCAAAATGACTTCGGGCTGGTTTACAATTGCTCGTGCAATTGCTACGCGCTGTCTTTGGCCGCCCGACATTTCCTTCATTTCTCTGTTTTCATATCCTTCTAAGTTAACAAAACGAAGGGCTTCTTTAACTTTTATTGTAATATCAGCATTTTTCATCTTCTTGATTCGAAGACCAAATGCTACATTTTCAAACACATTCAAATGGGGGAAAAGCGCGTAGTCTTGAAAAACCGTATTAACCTGACGTTTGTTAGCCGGGACATCATTAATTCTTTTCCCATTAAAATAAATCGTTCCGCTTGAGGCTTCCGTAAAGCCTGCAATTAATCGTAAAATCGTTGTCTTTCCACATCCCGATGGACCTAAGAGGGTATAAAATTTCCCTTTTTCAATTTCAAAGCTTACATGATCCAATACAACTGAATCATTATCATATTGCTTGGTCACATTTTCAAATTGAATAATTGCATTCGTAGATGTCATTTCACTTCACCTCTTTTGTTCTATAAATAAGACTCTGTCGCCACGATAATTAACTCTGTTATTCCGTTATGAGCATTTAAAATCTGATGTTCTTCAGAAGCTTGAAAATAGATGGTTTCTCCTTGTTTGGCTTCATATGTTCTGCCTCCAAGCTTCACCTTCACACACCCGCGCAAAATGTAGCCAAACGTTTCTGAAAGGGAAGGCTCAAATCTCTTAAATGCACCTTTTTCATGAAGAATAAGACGAATTGGCTCCATTTCTTTTTCGTTTGATTCATGCACAAGCCACTGAATATGGTAACCTTTCTCATCTTCGCAATAACTAGTGTAGTCTTCTTCTCTGTATACAACTTTTTGAACATGCGTATCAATTTCGAAGAATTCTTTCGGTTCGCATCCTAGCACTTCCAAAATACTAAAAAATGTTTCTAAAGACGGCGAACTTAAATCGCGCTCTAGCTGCGAAATATAGCCTTTGCTTAAATCAGTACGTTCTCCTAGCTCTTCTTGTGTTAAACCTTTTTTTAATCGTAAATTTTTAATTTTCTTTCCTATTTCCATACTCTCGATCCTCAACTGTATTTAAAATTAGCAAACAGCATGAATGATTGTTCATGCTGTTCCAAACTCAAGTTTTGTTTTACTTAACTTAAAGTTTACTTTTAACCTTAAAATATTATACATGAATTATTTTTTAGTACAACCTTAAACACTTAAAAAATAAAAACTCCTTTTATTTAAAAGGAGTTTTTATTTTCATTTATACAACTTATGCGTTTCGTACTGTTTCCCGGATAATGTATCAAACTCAACTTCATGGTAATCTTGAAGGTCTTTTGCAGCTTTTTTAGATAGCGCTGCCGGATCATCCACTAGCTTTCCTTTTGAATCTATATACATATTTGAACGAAAAGCCGGCACTTCTGTTTTCATTTGATTCAACTGATCGTAGAACAGATTACTTTTGTAACCAAGAGATTGAGCAAGCGTCGGAGCAATATAAATAGGACTCATCGTACCGAGATTTTTATCTATTTTCGTATCGTAATTAGATAAAAATAAGAGCGGCGTCTCATAAAATTTTTGAGATGTTTGCTGCGTTTTCTCGTTTCCAAAACCCGTTTCTTTGTAAGCTTGAAGGTTTTGTCCAAGTGCTGGCAAATGATCTCCCCAAAATACTACAATGGTCGGCTCGTCCAGCTTTTGAATTTCATCGTTCAATCGTTTTAAAGCAGCATCTGAACGTTTAATTCCTTCAGCATAAATTTCAATTTCCTTTTGCATTTCCGGTGATAACCCTTTACCGGTTACTTTAATGGTTTCCTGACCATTATACTTATCCGCTGAATAAGGAAGATGATTTGCAATCGTTACAGCATGCACAAATGCAGGCTTTTTCGACTGGCGAAGCGTATCGAGCACTTCATCAACTACCGCTTCATCGGAAACGAATTCTTTGTTATCTTTTTGCGTATGCTTCATTTGATCAATAAACTTCACTTGATCAAATCCCAAATTTGGGTACACATTTTGCCTCATATAAAGCATACCGCTGTTTGGATGCATAGCTGTTGTAGCATAGCCTTGTTTTTCTAAATAAGAGACAAAAGATGGATATTCTTTTTTACTCAATATATGCTGATAAGGAAGGCCTCCAGGGTTAAAGAAAGACAAGGAGTAGCTCGTCAGCGCTTCAAACTCCACATTAGCTGTCTCTCCGCCAAATGAAGGACTTAAAGACCACCCGGAAGGATATTTCTTTTGAAGTTCTCTTGTATTTTTCATTGGATCTTCAGAGAATGTCACGTTAAGCTTTGTTGGATCCCAAAACGTTTCGTTCATCACAAACACGACGTTTGGTTTGACTTCAGCCTTGCTTTCTTGTGTTTTCTCTTCCTTTGACTGAATGCGCTTTGCCACTTTTGCCATAGCTTCTTCTGAGTAGTCATCTGGCTCTTGGAGCACATCTGTTTTAACATTTGAAATCATGCCAATAACAGGTCCATTATAGTAATAATTATTTTGCTGATTCCACGGCATCAGCGCAGCATATTGATCATAATATTTTTGAGCAAACGAGTGTTCAAAGAATAAAAATGATTTCATTAAAAAGATGAGCGGCAGAATCATAATAATTCGAAGAAACCATCGAATTTTAATTTTCGGCAAGAAAAACCAAAGAGCGATCAGTACGACAATAGATCCAATAACTCCTATTACAATGGGAATTGAAATCGAATCTTTAATCATTGGAATAACTTCTTTTAACTGACTGGCCTGAATAAAATCGTTCGGGAACAACGGTTCATTTCGAAAGATTTTTTTATAATAGTTTACAAGAGCTAAAATAAAATACAGAACAAAGGTAATTCCAGCTCCTAAATAAGCTTCCCCTACTAGCATAATGATCGCTAGTGTTAACAGCGAAAGTAAAAATACCGTAAAAAGATAGCGTTCGGGATATACTTGCATCCACTCTATTGTTTTGCCTGGATTATGTATATCAATATGATAGATAACAAAAACCATAGCAGAAACGGCTGCTACGGCAATTGAAAACACAATTGCCGTAAAAATGGCATACCACTGTGAACCTTGTATTCTCTCTATCTGATTAAATTGAAGTAGCAAATAGAAAGTGAGCGCCCATAAGATAAGTGAGCATCCCCCTATTAATACTACGAACTCAGCTGTATGGATTTGGGCCCAGTCAAACAACATTTTTGTGTCATTTGATACATTAAACATAACAACACTGTATAAAAAAACGCTAAGCAGGCCATACGCTGCCAGCATTGGCAAAGAACGATACAAATGTTTAAACATAACCTTAAGCCTCCTATTTACAATATCTTAACACTTTTAATATGATTTTAACATTCCTATCTCTCTCGCTTTCACGCCTAATTTTCCCATAATCATATCACTAACATTTCCCGAGAAATTCCACACAAAAAAAGCCCGCTTTTCTTATGAAAAGACGGGCCTCTTAGCCGTTTTATACGTATGTAAAAATTGCTGTTATGAACGCTCTTTCACTGCTTCTGCTTTTAGCAGATCACGAATTTCTGTTAAGATCTCTTCTTCTTTTGACAGAACAGCCACTTCTTCCTCTACTTTCTCTTCTTCTTTTCTCTTAAAACGATTAAAGAAACGAATAAATAAGAAAATCGAGAATGCGACAATTAAGAAATCAACAATTGTTTGAATAAAAGATCCATATAATACCGTAGCTTTTCCAACTGTGAAGGATAAATCTTTAAAGTCTATCCCTGCTAACAACAAACCAATCAGCGGCATAATAATATCATTTACAAGAGACGTGACAATTTTTCCAAATGCCGCTCCAATAATAACTCCGACAGCTAAATCTAATACGTTTCCACGTAAAGCAAACTCTTTAAATTCTTTAAGCATCTGTTTCTTTCACCTCCTGCCCTTCATTTCAAACTTTCATGATAATACATCCTAAATTAAACAGACAAGGTGCATTTTCATTTTTCTCTTTTTTATGAGGTATGTACCAGACCTTTAGTTGTATTTCTGCCCAGATTTTCACTTTATATTCGCTTATAAATAAAATGCACTTTCAGTTTTCATTCAGGAAAGATTCATATTCAGTCCATTTTCCTTTTATACACTAATAGCATGTAATTCATTAAATATGTAAACGAACAATAGAGGAGATGGCTAGAACGTGAGAAAAATTATACTGCAAGCAGCTGCTTTATGCCTCGCAGCTATTATCAGCATTTCTTATACAGCAAGTGCGGCGAATGCAAGTGAAAACGCAGCAAGTGGAGATTTAATTATTAATAAAAAAACAAATCAGCTTGCTTATTTTCATAATGGAAAGTTAGAAAAGACGTATTCAGTAGCTACGGGAAAAACATGGAGCGATACGCCGGTAGGCTTTTTCAAGATTGTTAACAAAATTAAAAATCGCCCTTACTATACAGGGCATATTGCAGGAGGCGCTTCTAATAATCCTCTTGGCTCTCGCTGGCTAGGGCTTAATGCAAACGGCACAACCGGCGACACATACGCTATTCACGGCAATAACTCAGAAGATAGCATCGGCAAATATGTAAGCCACGGCTGCGTACGAATGCATAATGCGGATGTCGAAGAATTATTCAATAAAGTGGCAGTAGGAACATCTGTAACTATTACGTATTCATCCAAAACCTTTGAAGAGCTGGCAAAAGTATACGGCTACGGACAGCTATGAAAAAATAAAAGCTTATCCAAGAAATCTGGATAAGCTTTTATCCTTCTCTATTCCCATACATGAGCTCCGTACTGTGTGAATATAGCTCAATAATATTCCCAAACGGATCTTCACAATAAACCAAGTAATAAGGTTTTCCAGGTCTTGTATTCCATACTTGGCTTCGCTTTTTACCACCTGATTGTTCGATTTTATCCGCTAACTTTTCCACGTCCTCGGCTATTAAACACATGTGAAAATAACTTTGATACTGCTCATCGCTGTCTTTTAATACAAGAGGCATTTGCGGCTTATTAAATTCAAACAGTTCAATGCCTACCTGGTTGTCAGCTGTCATGTGAGCATTTTTCATTTTTTTGATATGAGACCCCAGTAAATCTTGAGTCATATTTTCAGCTTTTTCTTCCTCCGCATTAAACGTATAAGGACCGGCAATCAGCTTAAAACCTAAAACTTTTCCATACCACTGCACAGCTTCTTCTACATCAGGTACAGCTAATCCAACGTGCGTAATGGCTACCATTTTATCACCCTCCTATACACAAACATTCCCTTTCTGCTAAAAGAAAAACAGCCCATTTAAAATGGACTGTTTACACGCACTAAATTCATTCACGATTTTAAAGCATTATATTGAGCAATGATTTCTTTTGTTAAATCATTACTTGCCTCTAACCCACTAATCTCTTTTAATACATACTCAATACCATACTCATGAATATTCGCTTGAAGCTTCATAGCCTCTTTATCTTCTTGCGGGTCAAATAAAAGCGCAGCGGCGACAGCCTTTGCTAAGTAGGTATAAGAAAGGCCCGCTTTTTTTGCTTCTAGCGCTGGACGAATCAAACGATCTTGAGGTCCAAGCTTGCGAATTGGCGCTCTTCCTACCCTTTTAACTGAATCATTTAAATGAGGATTTTTAAAGCGCTCAATGATTTTAGTAATATAGGCTTCGTGTTTCTCTCTATCTAAGTCATATCTTTTAATTAGATAGTTTCCTGTTTCTTGTAGCGTTTGCTGTACTTGTTCATAAATATCTGAATCTCTTAACGTTTGATCAATTGTTTCTTTTCCTTTTAAATAGCCAAAATATGCAATTACCGCGTGTCCCGTATTCACTGTAAATAACTTTCTTTCAATAAAAGGAGCAAGGTCAGGCACAATCGTCATTCCTTCTACAAACGGAATATCTTCAGGTGCCTCTACTACCCATTCATAATAGGATTCTACTAAAACATCAAGCGAACCTTGGTCATGTTGAATAGGCACGATACGATCTACAGCTGAATTGAAGAAAAAGACCTTATTTATCATATGAGCTTTTGTCTCTTCATCCAGTGCGTCAAAAATATAGCCTTTTAATAAATCTGTTGCAGAGATTTGATTTTCACAGGCAATAATATATACATTTTCGTCGCTTGCTTTTACACGTTCAGCCAAACCTTTAGCAATTAAAGGAGCAATTCGCGGCAGAACGTTCGGTCCGATGGCCGTCGTAATGTACGTTGCTTCTTTAATCGCTTTAATGACTGCTTGTTCTTGTGTCAGATTATTTAAACCAGATACGTTTTGAACAGCTAATGTCTCGGGATGCTCTGCGGCTGTTATTACGTTATACCCTTTATCTGCGTTTAACTGATTAATAACCTTTTCAGCAATATCTACGAATGTGACGTGATAGTTGCTTTGAGAAAACAATGCCCCAATGAATCCTCGACCAATATTGCCTGCTCCAAAATGAACTGCTTGCTTCACAAAAATCATTCCTTTATCAAATTATTTCGAAGGTACTCATGAAACGTATCCTCTAGCTTTTTGCGAATTATCTCTTCGTTCGAAGACGAAAAAATCATCATTGCTTCATGGTCTTCAATTAAACTGGTACTAATTAAACTTAAAATTTCTTGCTGTGCTTCACTTAACTCTTCAGGTGCGAGCATTAATAGAAGGTTACGCGCCTGCATGTTTGTTCCGTCCATACCTTTAACTGTGCAAGGCTGTTCTAAATGTGAAACTTGAAAAATCAGCTCTTTCACGTGATGTTCACGGCAATGGAACAGTGCCATACTCGTTTGCGGAATGCCTAAACCGCCTTTGTTTTCTCGTTCCTTAAGCTGATGAATAACGCAGCTGGCATTGGTTATTAAACGTTCTTTTTCAGCAGCGCGTACTACGTGCGAAATCACTTGATCGTGACTCACTTCATCCGAAAATCGATACATCCTAAGGTTTTGAAGAATTGATTCGATACTTCCATGCACATCTTTAATTTGCTTCATCGTTTCCTCAAAAGACGGTTTTTCTGTAGAAACAGTCTTATTTTTATATTGGAACGAACGATAGTCCTTATCTTTGGTTAACTTTTGAATGTTTTTCTGTAAAAAATTCTGGACGGATTGAATATCCTCTTCCGTTAAGAGTGGATTGACTAAAATGTAATCGACATTTAAAAAAGGCAGTCTTATTGTTGAAATCACTACGTCATACCCTTCAAGCGCGGCTTCTTTGATTTCTTTTACCGATTTAATGACAACTGAATTAATCTCCGGAATCTCTTTACGAATACGGCTAGCTAACATTTTCGAGGTACCAATTCCAGTTGGACAGACAATCAGCGCCTGTATTTCCATGACTTCTTCTTTTAGCACTAGCGTTGAACCAAAATGCAAAACAAGATATGCTACTTCATCATCTGGAAAAACTAAATCCGGCAGCTCTTGATCGATACTGTTTCTCACAGCCATAAATAAAACAGGGTACTTTTTCTTAATCTCTTCTGTTAATGGATTAAAAAGCTCCATTTTTTGCTTAAGACGAAAAATGGCCGGTTCCATATGAGCAAGCAGCCCTTGGTAAAGGGAAAAATCACCAGTTAAGTCGGTGTTAAGCTGAACAGAAACGTGAGCAATCATATTCTTAATAATCTGCCCAACCACTACGCTGTCGTAATATACGTCTCTAGTAGTTTGGAACTTTGCTGCACGCAGCCGCACTGCTAAGAAATGAATATCTTTTTCTGTAAAAGAAAGAGAAAATACCCGTTCAATTTCGCGGCAAATATCCTTCATTAAAAACATTTCACTCGCCAGTTCTTCCGTTTGGCCGCCGTCGTCTTCTAGATACATTTGCTTTTTCGTTCGCTGTATCATAATGCAAATATGAACAATGAGCCCTATATAATCGCTGTCAGCCAGCTTAGAATGATGCTGATTAATCGCTTGATGTACAATTCTGTCTACTTCTGCCAAATAATCCGGATAAAAATAGTGCAAAATCGTTTCATCCGTATGCTGCTGATTTTCTGCTAAAAACAAGCACTCAATTAACTCTTCATTAAAGTGAACAAGAAAATAATTAGCTAATGCTTTTCGTTTATTGGCTTCAGTAGCTTGAACCTCTACTCCCACCCCTCTTTTTCGGTGAAGGAGAACGTCAAATGTGGTTAACCACTCTGTTAATTCATCTAAATAAGCAGTTAGTGTAGTGATACTTACTTCTAAGTCTTTAGCCAGCGTTTGTAATTTAAATGAATCCCCTTCTTCTAGAAGAAGAATTAAAAGAATTAATTTTCTTTCCTGTGGAGACTGATCCGTCGTTTTAATCTTCATCAGCTCTTGAATAAGGCGAAAAATTTGTTCATTTTTACCTTCAATCATTAGTCCTTCATCTTGTGTACGAATCAGCTTCAAATCAAATTTTTCAAGTATTGATTCAATTGCCTTCAAATCTCGGTGAACAGTTCTTACACTTACATTCAAAAAAGTAGCAAGTGTAAGGGCTGTATGTTTTCCTGCCGTTTTAATAATTAACTCAATGATTGATTTTTCTCTTGAAGTAATAAACAAGAATATCAACTCTTTTCTTATTTATAAACAAAGGATAAAAAGGCATCTTCATGCCTTTCTATCCCGTTAGTTACGTTGAATAATAGCCATTAATTCTTTAACTGATTTGGCATGAACCATCTTTTCAATATTGTCCATATCAGAACATGTAATCGCGATACCAGATAAAATTTCTAAATGGGTGCCGTCTTTTCCGGCAATTCCAAAAATCAAACGAACTTTCTCACCATCAAAATCAACGCCTTCTGGCACTTGAATCACTGTAAAACCCGATCTTAAAACGTTCTTTTTCGCTTCTTCCGTACCGTGCGGAATCGCCACGTCATTTCCCATATAAGTAGAAGTCATATTGTCGCGCTCAATCATCGCTTCAACGTAGTTTTCTTCTACATATCCGCCTTTTACTAACACACTTCCTGCAAATCGAATTGCTTCTTCCTTAGAAGAAAAGTGCTGATTCAGGAAAACGTTTTCTTCTTTTAATAAACCATCATTACTATCTGTATTATTTTCTGCAGATACTCTCTTTTCTTCTTCCACTTTAGAAGTAGTATGATCATTTTTTAGTTGATCAATTAGTTTGTCATATTCCGGACTAGATAGAAAATTATCAACCGAGATATGATACGTATCTGGAACTTTATTTTGAGCTCTTGGCGTCAGCTCTTTCTGTGTAATAACGATTTGAGCATCACTTGGAATATTACTGATCGCTGTATTCGTTACCGAAATATTTAAATTTGCTTGTTTAACTTTCTTGCGAAGAAGAGAGGCGCCCATCGCACTCGATCCCATACCTGCGTCACAGGCAAAAACAATTTTCTGAACGCTTGCTGGTACTTCACCTTGCTGTTTTGTAACGCTTCCTGCTACAGAGCTCTTCTTGCCTTTCATCTCTTGCATTTTGCGAGCTGCTTCATCCAAATCTTCTGTTTGCTTGCCCGTTTTTAAAATTAACGAACCTACAATAAACGATACGATGGCTGCAACGAGAACACCGGAGATATTTGCAACATAGCTGCCTGCATTACCTGGTGTAGCAGCTAAAATAGCCAAAATACTTCCTGGTGAAGCAACCGCTTGTAAGCCTCCGCCTAAAAGAACAAATGTAAATACGCCGCTCATTCCGCCTAAAATAGCCGCAATGATTAGAAGCGGACGCATTAAAACGTAAGGGAAGTAAATTTCGTGAATTCCGCCAATAAAATGAATGATGGCCGCTCCCGGCGCTGACTGTTTTGCTGTTCCTTTTCCAAAGAAGCAATACGCTAACAGAATTCCTAACCCCGGACCAGGGTTTGTTTCTAATAACAATAGAATGGACTGTCCATTTGTTCGAATTTGTTCTGCTCCGATCGGAGATAAGATACCGTGATTAATAGCATTGTTTAAGAATAAAATTTTAGCTGGTTCAATTAGAATACTTGTAAGTGGAAGAAGGCCATGTGCAACCATCCAATCTACACCCACTACAAGCGCGCCTGTAAATCCGTCCACGGCTGGACTAACTCCTAAAAAGGCTAGAATTGCTAGAATTCCTCCAAGAATACCTGCTGAGAAATTATTAATTAACATCTCAAATCCTGTTTTGACTTTACCTTCAATAAACTGATCAAACTTCTTGATGATATAACCGCCAAGCGGCCCCATAATCATAGCGCCTAGAAACATCGGAATATCAGATCCAACGATGACGCCCATGGTGGCGATAGCACCTACAACGCCTCCGCGCTGATCGTGGACAAGCTTTCCTCCTGTGTAGCCGATTAGCAACGGAAGCAAATACTTGACCATTGGATCCACTAGTTTGGCAAGGCTTTCATTTGGAAAAAAGCCTGTTGGAATAAATAAAGCAGTAATAAGTCCCCATGCAATAAATGCTCCGATATTTGGCATAACCATTGAACTTAGAAAGTTCCCAAACTTTTGTACAGCTACTTTTATATTAGATTGAGCCATTTGCTCTCTTCCTTTCTCTACGTGATGATACTTTAATCGTAAGAGATTAAACGCTTTCATTCAATAAATAGGAAAACTAACTTTGTCGTACCATAGACAGACAAAGCTTTTAATTACATAAAAAAGCAGCTGAACTGCAAAAGTTCAGCTGCTTTCTAACTTAATATTTATCTAATTCACTTACAGGAGATTGAATAATAACCGGATTTTTCTCTGGATTTAACCATTTTAAAATAGAGACAACTTGTTCTTTAGAAGTAGCCGTACATCCTGCGGTATAATTTGTTCCTACATGGAAGAAGATTGCACTTCCCTTTCCTGGCGTTCTAGATTCATTATAATTAATGACAAACCCATAGTCGTAAGCCGGGATGTCCATGTTCTCAGCGCTCGTCCAGCGGCCATTAGCCGGCTTTTGCTGCCACGTATTATATAGAGAGCTTTTTGAATCGTCTACCCACACATCATTTGCTGTAATCTTTCGATATGGAAGCTTAGTTCCAGGGTTTGCATAGCGTCCGAATGCTGTGCCAATTGTATATTTCCCCGTCGGAGATTCCATATCTCCTTCTTTTTTCGATAAAGCGAATCCTTTTTGTCCAAGTACACCGTTCGCAGCTAAAACTTGCTTCCATTTTCCATCAACTTTTTCAAATGTTTGAATTTTGGCAGACTTCGTATCGTAGTTATCTGCTGTAACCAAGATGACTTGCTGAGCGTTACCTAACGTTTTAAAAGAATCGACTACGAGCTTTGGAGACGCTGTAGCTGAAGCCTGTACATAGTCACTGCTTACATAGCCTGTGCGGCCGTTGTAATTAATTTTGTACCAACTTCCGCTTTTGCTCACCACAGACAGCTTCTGGCCTTTTGTCACACTTCCTATGGATGCATAATTGGTGCCCGCTCCGCTTCTTACATTCAGCGTGCTTGCCGTTACTGTGTACGTTGTGCTTTCTGCTGGTGGCGTTGTTGTTCCCGATGCTTGTACATAATCGCTGCTTACGTAGCCCGTGCGGCCGTTATAGTTGATTTTGTACCAGCTTCCGCTTTTGCTCACCACGGACAGCTTCTGGCCTTTTGTCACACTTCCTATGGATGCATAATTGGTACCTGCTCCGCTTCTTACATTCAGCGTGCTTGCCGTTACTGTGTACGTTGTGCTTTCTACTGATGGAGTTGCTGTTGCTGTTCCTGATGCTTGTACATAATCGCTGCTTACATAGCCCGTGCGGCCGTTATAGTTAATTTTGTACCAGCTTCCGCTTTTGCTCATCACAGATAGCGTTTGACCTTTCACTACGCTGCCGATAATCCCATAAGTCGTTCCCGCTCCGCTTCTCACATTTAGCTTGCTTGCCGTCACTTTATATGTAACCGTCGATGCATATGCCTTTTCTTGATTTCCCCCGATTGAGCCAAAGCTAGGCGTTACAGCCGTTGCAAGTGTAGCTGTTAACGCCATCCCCACCATTAATTTTTTCAACTGCTTTCCCTCCATTTATCTCTTATAAAATTCTACTATTTTCTATTCTTAATTCATTATCTTACCATATTCGAAAAGAAGGGAAAGGGTCAATAGATGCTTTTCACACTGCCTATAAAAAAAGACAGACCTCTTTGATAGGTCTGCCTCTTTCACTATTATCCTAAATCAACGTTGTGATATACTTGCTGCACATCTTCTAGGTCCTCTAATGCATCAATCATTTTTTCAAACTGAGCTTGTGCATCTTCAGGAAGGGTTACATCATTTTGAGCAAGCATCGTTTGCTCAGCTACTGTGAATTCCGTAATACCAGCATCGTTGAACGCTTTTTGTACTGCATGGAATTGATCCGGATCAGCATAAACAATCACAGAATCTTCTTCCTCTAAAATGTCACGCACGTCTACATCTGCTTCCATTAACAGTTCTAGCGTCTCTTCTTCATCCTTACCTTCTACACCAATAACAGCTGTTGGATCAAACATGTACGCTACTGATCCGCTTACTCCCATATTACCGCCGTTTTTACCAAAAGCAGCACGCACGTCTGAAGCTGTTCTGTTTACGTTATTCGTAAGAGCATCTACGATAACCATTGAGCCATTTGGTCCAAAACCTTCGTAACGAAGATTATCGTAATTTTCTTCTGATCCGCCTTTTGCTTTTTCAATCGCACGGTCAATAATTGCTTTTGGCACATTGTATGTTTTCGCGCGTTCTAATACAACTTTTAACGCTTGGTTTGATTCTGGATCTGGCTCGCCTTGTTTCGCAGCCACATAAATCTCACGGCCAAACTTGGCATATATACGACTTGTATTAGCATCTTTTGACGCTTTCTTTTCTTTAATATTGTTCCACTTACGGCCCATATTGTTTCACTCTCTTTCAAAATTGAATCTAATAAAATAAATAGGCAATGATATATCCGTCTTTATTATACATCAATTCCCTCTTATCTTTCGAGTTTAATACCTAAAAAAGACAAGCAATCTTTTGGTATATTTCATTAACTAAATAAATGAGAAAACCATTTGATAACCGGCTGAATGATTTTTGTATATACATTTTTAAGCGGTTTGTATATACATCTCATCCAAATCCACCGTAAAGGATAGTAGATCATATGAATTACGATCCACTTAACTCCTTTCCAGAAACAGAGGAATATACGCTGACAAAATGAAACCACAGGAATAACAATTTCATTGTAAAATGGCGGCACAACATATTTCCAGAAAAGATAACCAGGGTAACAAACTAGATACAACACAGGGTATAAAACGTAATTCCATATAAATCTAGTTATAGGCAAAAAACATCGTTTCCAAACGAAGAGAATAAAAGGATAGATGAGGACACTCCATAGCCAAGAAATAGGATAAACGAACAAGAAACGTATAATGTATCTCCAAATGAAATCAATGACAGGTTGAATAATTCTTGTTCCTATCCATATGAGGGGCTTAGCGATAAAATGTATCCATAGCTTACACAAAATTTGAAATACAAAATAAAAGGGAAAATACAAGACAAAAAAGATGCCTCGCAACACGTACTTTATACTTTGAGCCAATCCACTAATGCTTTCCACATCCTTTTTAATAGCTGAGGTTCGTTCCTTTACCTATTTCATTATATAAAATAAATGGAGCAAGCAAATATATTTTTTAGCTCAATGAAACTTCTAGCATAAACGGTGTTTGTTCTCTTTCTCAGACATACAAAAACACCCTTCTATAATAGAAGGGTGTCTAGAACCTTATTATTCTACAGTAACTGATTTAGCTAAGTTACGCGGTTTATCTACATCGCAATCGCGGTGCAATGCAGCGTAGTAAGAGATTAATTGTAAAGGAATAACCGCTGCTAATGGTGAAAGTGTTTCGTGAACTTTCGGAATCACGTAGCGATCTTCTTCTGTTTCTAATCCTTTCATTGAAATGATACAAGGATTAGCTCCACGTGCTACTACTTCTTTTACGTTACCACGGATGCTTAAGTTTACATGCTCTTGTGTTGCTAATGCAATAATTGGCGTATTGTTTTCAATTAAAGCGATTGTTCCGTGCTTAAGCTCTCCTCCAGCAAATCCTTCTGCTTGGATGTAAGAGATTTCTTTTAGTTTTAACGCACCTTCTAAACCTACATAATAATCGACAGAACGTCCAATAAAGAATGCGTTGCGAGTTGTTGCTAAGAATTGAAGAGCAATGCTTTCCATTTCTTCTTTGTCGTCGCAAAGTACTTCCATTGTGTTTGCTACGATTGCTAACTCTTGAACTAAATCAAATTCTAATTCAATGCCGCGTGTTTTTGCTGTTACAGCCGCTAGAATTGATAGCACTGCTAATTGAGCTGTATAAGCTTTTGTTGATGCTACAGCAATTTCCGGACCTGCATGAAGTAATAACGTATAATCAGATTCACGAGATAATGTTGATCCCGGAACGTTTGTGATTGTTAACGCTTTGTAACCTAGTTCTTTAATTTGAACTAATACTGCACGGCTGTCAGCTGTTTCTCCACTTTGAGAAATAAAGATAAACAATGGCTTTTCAGATAAAAGCGGCATGTTATAAGAGAATTCACTTGCTACGTGCACTTCTACTGGAACCTTCGCCCACATTTCAATGAATTGTTTACCTACTAGGCCTGCATGATAGCTTGTTCCACATGCTACGATATAGATGCGGTCTGCTTCATCCATTGCTCCTAAAATGTCTGCATCAATGTGCAGTTCATTGTTCTCATTTTGATACTCTTGAATGATTTTACGAACAACTAAAGGCTGCTCATCAATTTCTTTTAACATATAGTGAGGGTACGTACCTTTTTCAATATCACTTGCATCAAGCTCTGCTGTGTAAGGTGCTCTTTCTACCACTTCACCATCAAGCGTTTTAATTGTTACGCCTTCTTTTGTAACAATTACTGTTTCTTTATCCATTAATTCTACGTACTGATCTGTTACTTGAAGCATTGCCATAGCATCGCTCGCTACAACGTTAAATCCTTCGCCAACACCTACAAGAAGCGGGCTTTTGTTTTTAGCTACGTAGATTGTATTTTTATCTTCGTTATCGACAAGAGCTAGTGCATAAGAACCGTGAAGCAAGCTCACTGTCTTACGGAACGCTTCTTCTACATCTAAGCCTTCTGCTGCGATTTTTTCAATTAACTGAACGATTACTTCTGTATCCGTTTCGCTTTTGAACGTTACATCTTGTAAATATTCACGTTTCAAAATAGCATAGTTTTCAATTACACCGTTATGCACAAGTGTGAAGCGTCCAGATGTACTTTGATGCGGATGAGCATTTTCTTGGCTTGGTACACCATGAGTTGCCCAACGCGTATGACCGATACCTGCTGGTGCTACAACACTGTTATCTACTGCCTGACGCAATTCTGCAATACGGCCTTTTTCTTTGAATACGTGTACGCCTTCATTGTTAACAACTGCAATACCTGCTGAGTCATAGCCACGATATTCTAACTTTTCAAGACCACGTAATAAAATTTCTTTCGAATCTTCTGTTCCAATATATCCTACAATTCCGCACATAGATAAAATCCTCCTTCATGTATGAAAAGAGAGTCTCTTTTCATCATCAATGATTATCATCTCAATGCTTTTGTCCAATAAGTCACCTCATTGTTTTTCACATCAAGTTTTCGGCCGTGATAATCAACAACCGGGAGGCATCCGCCGATACTTCGATAAACCTCCTCCTCGTCAACTAAGTCGTTTCCGTCCCTTTACTTAGTTCAGGCGCTTTGTATTCACTTTTAAACTAGATTGTTCACTCCTTTACATAAATTAAGAGACGAACAGATTTAATATTACAATAAGAAGTGAGAAAACGTCAATTATCTTCTTTACTATCTGTAAAAACAGCCTTTAGCATCAGATAATTTCCAAGAATTTTTCTCAACAATATAAAAATATGCATAAACGGCTTGAAACGTCACCGCTTATGCATATAATTAATGAATTACTCTAAGCCCATTTCTTCTTTTACTACTTCTACGATACGCGTTACATAAGTTTCACATTCTTCTTGTGTTTGTGCTTCAACCATCACACGTACTAACGGCTCTGTTCCTGAAGGGCGTACAAGTACTCGGCCATTACCGTTCATTTCTTTTTCCACTTCTTCAATAACCACTTTTACCTTCTCGTTATCTGTAACATGATGCTTATCTGTTACTTTTACATTTACAAGAAGCTGAGGATATTTCTTCATTTCAGCTGCTAATTCTGATAAAGACTTTTTCGTTGCTTGCATAATATTTACAAGCTGAATAGCTGAAAGCATACCGTCACCTGTTGTGTTGTAATCTAAGAAAATAATATGACCTGACTGTTCTCCACCTAGGTTATATTGATTAGCTTTCATTTCTTCCACTACATAACGGTCACCTACACCAGTTTGTGCACTTTCAATCCCGCTAGCTTCTAGTGCTTTATAAAAGCCTAAGTTACTCATAACGGTAGAAACAAGCGTGTTTTTCTTTAAACGTCCTTGTTCATACAAGTATTTTGCACAAATGAACATGATTTGATCACCGTCTACAATCTCGCCTTTTTCATCGATTGCGATTAAACGATCTCCGTCTCCATCAAATGCTAACCCAACATCCGCTCCCTTTTCTTTTAAGAAGGCACTTAATGCTTCCGGATGTGTAGATCCTACACCGTCATTGATGTTTAATCCGTTTGGAGATGCACCCATTGTAGAGATATCTGCATCTAAATCTGCAAATAAATGTGCTGCTAAAGATGACGTTGCCCCGTGCGCACAGTCTAATGCCACATGAATACCTGAGAAGTCTTCATCAACCGTTTGTTTTAAGTATTGAAGATATTTTTGTCCACCTTCGAAGTAGTCATTTACCTGACCTAAATCTCCCCCAACAGGTCTTGGTAATTGATCTGTGTCACTATCCATTAACGCTTCAATTTCATTCTCTTGGGCATCTGAAAGTTTAAATCCATCTGGACCAAAGAATTTAATTCCGTTATCTTGAACTGGGTTGTGCGAAGCAGAGATCATGACTCCTGCTTGTGCGCCAAGTGCTTTTGTTAAGTACGCTACCCCTGGAGTTGAAATAACACCTAGTCGCATAACTTCTGCTCCAATTGAAAGCAATCCTGCAACAAGCGCTCCTTCTAACATATGACCAGAAACGCGTGTATCGCGTCCGATTAATACTTTTGGTCGCTCTGAATCTTTTGTTAGAACGTAACCACCTAAGCGTCCAATTTTAAAAGCGAGCTCAGGAGTTAATTCACTATTGGCAACTCCTCGTACTCCGTCTGTTCCAAAATACTTACCCATTAATTTTCTCTCCTTCATGTCAAAACATTTAGTTTCCTGCTGTATTATCTGTCTGTCCATCTACGGGTGTAGAATTTTCATCACTTTGATTATTACTACTGTCGTCACCAGTTTCTGTACTATCTGTACTATCTGTTGGTGTATCTGTATTGTCTTCAGGTGTATTAGTCTCTTCGCTTGGTTTATCAGCTGAATCACCTGAATTTCCCGTCCCAGGATTTGTTCCTGATCCAGTTCCCGTGTCTGGCTTTGTTTCTTTATCGCTCGTACTTCCACTTGTTTCTTTATCTGTTTGCTCATCATTTGTCCCTGATTGTTTTTTCGCTGTTACACGAACTTTTGCCTGTTTAGTCGATAGAGTTGATGTAACGGAGTCGGGACTATTTATCATAATAGGAACCGTGTGCTCCCCGGCAGATAAATTCCCTACATTCGCTGACAAGCTAATGCCGCTTTTCGTCAACTTATCTAAATCAGATTTTGGTCCTTTTACATCCGCATCTACTGAAGTAGGAGAAAGCAGTTCATACGTGTACTTTGAGGATTGACCAGTTAAAGAAACCGGTAAATTCTTAAATGACTTAGTCTCAGCTGCACTTGCATCCGTTTCTTCTGCGTCTTTCTCATCACCTTGTTTGTCTACTTCCACGTGAACGGTAATTTGTTTAGGACTTACACTATCTATTCCGTCTGGAACAGGGACGTTCACCTTAATATCTTTAGATTTCGTAATACCGGTAACATCGACTGGAATATTATCAATTTTATCAATTTTTTCTAAAGAATCCGATGGACCGATAATTTTTACTGTATCTGTTTTAGGCTCTAGCTTCGTAATGTTGACACCTTCGCCTAGCGTGCCTTCTTGAATCACATCGATCGGCACTTTTTTACTAATATTTCTCACTGGGATTGTTACATTGACCGTTTCTGGTTGAACTGTTACGTTCAATTTATTTAAATTCTTGTCTAGTGCGACAACAGTTGCTTGTTTTGTCACTGTTTTTGAAGCATTATCTAAATCAATAATAGCTTTCACATAAGCAACTTGGTCCAATTGACTTGATGCGCCCGTTACCGTGACGGCTCTTGGACTAACAGTTGCTTCCCCTGCTTCATATCCATTCTTGACCTTGTTTTTATCATAGCTTGCCTCTACTGAAAACTGTTTTGAATCGCGTTCTTCAATTGTTACGTTTACAATATCAGGCTTAACCACTACGTTTAAATTATCAGAGATATTTCGATACTGAACTTTGACTCTATGCTGCCCTAAGCTTAAATTATCAAGGTCAATATAAGCTTGATAATCTTTTTGTAGCTTTGTTTGAGCCAAAATATTTTTAGGACCTTCCAGTGTCATAATAACCGTATCCGGAACACCTCTTACAATTCTGTTCTTCTCATTATAGGATACTTGAACTGGAACATCTGTTAATGTTTCTACTCCAGTGTTGGCAGAACTGCTTCGGTTCAGAATCTTATTTGATGAACTGGTACCATCATCTAAATTAACAGATAAATATAACATGAAGGCTAACAGCAACGCGATAATTTTCATAACCCACGATCGATTCATCAATTTATCCATTCTTCTTCAACCTCCATTGCCAACGAGTGGAAGAAGTTGCTTTAGAAGTTGTGACTAATTCTTTTTCTAGCATTTCTCTCAATGTATCAATTGTCAATTCACGATACAATTCACCATTTTTGGTAACGGAAATGCCTCCAGTTTCTTCAGATACAATGACAGTCACACTATCTGTTACTTCACTTATTCCTACAGCAGCACGATGGCGAGTACCTAATTCTTTTGAAATAAAAGGACTTTCAGATAAAGGTAAGTAACATGCTGCAGCGGCTACTTGATCCCGCTGTAAAATAACCGCTCCATCATGAAGTGGTGTATTTGGTATAAATAAGTTGATTAATAATTCAGAAGAAATATTAGAGTTGAGCGGTATACCTGTTTCGATATAGTCACCCATACCCGTCTCTCTTTCGATTGAGATCAATGCACCTATGCGTCTTTTAGCCATATAATGCGTTGCTTTTATAATCGCCTCAATCGTAACGGTACGTTCATCTTCTTCAGGCAAATTACTGCGTGAAAACAAACGTCCTCTCCCAAGCTGTTCAAGCGCTCGGCGCAGCTCTGGCTGGAAGATAATAATGATAGCTAAAAACCCATACGTTAACGCTTGGTCCATTAACCATTGCAGCGTATTTAGTCCAAGGAAGTTACTTATAAAGCGAACAACTAAAATCACCGTGATTCCTTTTAAAAGCTGTACTGCTTTTGTACCTCTTATGACCATAATTAATTTATATATGACGAACCATACCAGGAGAACATCAACAATTTTTCCTAAATATGAGAGGATTGGCAGGTCTCCAATAGGCATCTTCTCACTTCCTCTATATATGTAATAAAGATAACATAACCGTTTTATTATACCATAAAACAAAATTACACTGTAAATTACATCTTATTTTTAAATCCTTGTTCCTATATAATGTAGCCTTCTTTTTATATAAATAAAACCGTCCACTGTTCCTCTCTAACAAGATAAGCGGACGGTTTTATGTTTCAACTATTAAAAGTCAACAGCTTGTTTGGCATGAGTTTTGACGTTATACCATACCCAGTCAAAAATCTTGTCTAACTCTTCAATATTGCCTGTCACTTCTCCTGCAGAAGCTAGATACTTATCACCATGTATAACAGTAACGTTTCCATCTACTTTTCCTTCAATTTTAATATCGCCATTTCTCACAGTAATATCACCTTTGACGGTCTCACCTTTTGGTACAACGACTGTTTTATCGTGAATGACCAAGTTCGGCTGCTTTGAAACAGAAAAGTCTTCATCCGTTTCCCAAGCTGAAAACACGGTGCCGGACATTAACAGCACAAATACAGCAGCTGCACTAAGAATCGGGTGGTTTGTAAACCATCTATTCATTCGAATTCGATTCTTCTCACGTGGTAACCCAGCCATAACACCTGCTGTAAAGTTCATAGGTAATTCTATATGAGAAGTGCTTTGCACAAATGCAATGGTTCTTTTTAACTGATGCATATGCTGCTGACAACCTTTACATTGATGCAAATGCTCTTTTAATAACAGTTCATTTTCTTTTGTAATATCTCCATCTAAATGCTCATGAATGAGATTTACATACATTTTTGGACATTTCATTCTTAGTTCACTCCTTACAAGTGGCGAAGTCGATTTCTTAAAGCTTCACGTCCTCTGTGAATTCTAGTCTTTACCGTGCCAAGAGGCAGGTCTAAAATATCGCTGATTTCTTTTAAAGACAGCTCATCTATATATTTTAGGACAATGACAGTTCGATATTTCTCAGGTAGCTTTAATATTTCCGACTGAATGAATTCTTGCAATTCTACTTGCTCTAGTTCTTCCTCTGGTAAGGCCTGATCGGCAGCTATTTGAGAGTACATATTTAACCCGTCGGTCCCGGCTACTTCTGCATCTAAATAATAGTCTGGCTTTTTTTTACGAATTCGATCAATACAAAGATTTGTAGCAATTCGATATAACCAGGTGGAAAACTTTTTACTCGTGTCATAGCTATGAATATTTACATAGGCTCGAATAAACGCTTCTTGGGCAGCGTCTTGCGCTTCTTCCCGGTTTCCTAACATTCGATAACATAGGTGAAAAAGTTTATCCTTGTGATATTCTACTATGTCAGCAAACGCATCCTGGTCACCTTTTTTTACTTTTTTTATTTTTCTTTTTAATAATAAATCCATGTAACGGTTACCTCCGCCCATTGCGGGATAGTATATATACGTGTACTTTATCATAAAGTTTCACTTATGCTTAATTATTTTAACAAAAATTTGTCAAATACGTTTAAAAAGATCGTACGTAGGTTATGTAATTAGTATAGATGAAAAGAAGAGGAGTGGAAAGCTTGACTCATACAAAAGAGAACCTTTTGAATCGAATTGAAGAATGCAGAAATAACATGGTCACTCTTGCAGCAGAAAACCCTTTATCATCACTAACAGTAGTGAGAGTCAGTTCAGAGCTAGATGGTTTATTAAATGAATATGAAAAGTTTTTCTCTATATAAAGAAGCTCTCGAATCCGAACTAAGAGCTTCTTTTTTTTATCTTGATATATATTTCATGTACCTTTTGGTAGGTACTAATGTTTTATACTAATTTCTCTCCTAAAAGTGAGCCCATTAATGCAACAGCTACTGTAGCTGTTTTATTCCGTTCATCTAAAATAGGATTCACTTCCACAAACTCAGCAGAAGTGATTAGCTGAGATTCTGCTAACATCTCCATAGCTAAATGACTTTCTCTGTAGCTTATTCCACCGATGACCGGCGTTCCTACTCCAGGTGCATCATGTGGATCCAATCCATCTAAATCGAGTGATAGATGAACGCCATCTGTTTTATCACGCAAATATAAAATTGTTTCTTCCATTACTTTTGTCATACCCATTCGATCTATCTCATGCATCGTATACACTTTAATCCCTTTTTCCTTTATTAACTCTTTTTCTCCTTCATCTAAAGAACGTGCTCCGATAATCACAATATTTTCAGGCTTGACTTTAGGTGTGTAACCGCCAATTCGAGTCAATGCGTCGTCTCCTATACCTATACTTGCCGCCAATGGCATACCGTGAATATTTCCTGAAGGAGACGTATCTGCTGTATTCAAATCTCCGTGTGCATCATACCAAATCACGCCCAAGTTTTTATAATGACGACTTACTCCTGCTAGTGTTCCGATAGCGATGCTGTGATCTCCCCCTAGCACTAAAGGAAACCTTTTATTTGTAATAACATCACTTACGGTCTGAGCAAGCCTCTCGCTAGCATCTGCTACAGCTTTTAAATTCTTTAAGTTTGTATTTTCATCACTATGTACTCGTTCAGCTAAGGCAATTTCAATATTCCCTTTATCTTCTACACTATATCCAATATTCTCGATGCGTTCAATAACACCTGCATATCGTATCGCACTTGGCCCCATATCGACCCCTCGGCGTGTTTGACCTAAATCCATTGGTACTCCAATAATTGAAAGCTTATTCATAATATGTCCCCCCATCACAAATGTTGCTACTCTCCTATTGTAACGGCTAAATGAGCGATGGCTCAACTCGACACTTTTTTGAATATATATACAATTCTAATTTGTAAAAACTACACAAAAAAACCTTTAAGCAAATTGCTTAAAGGTTGTACGTTTATATGTATGGTGGAGCCTAGCGGGATCGAACCGCTGACCTCCTGCGTGCAAGGCAGGCGCTCTCCCAGCTGAGCTAAGGCCCCAATATCTTTTTTTATATAGAA
>NZ_JAQMYN010000018.1:0-54222 GCF_028369225.1 Priestia sp. AB | reverse complement strand
GTAACTATATTCGTGTATCGTATATAGATTTAAAATAAAGTTGTAGTATTTTAGCCCTTTTTATTGCATCATTTCATTTTTGTAATTAACCCTCGTTTAAAAACCCATTATTTTGTATGAGTGATGTAGAATGAAATGTAAGTGTTATGAGGAGGAGTGTTATGATAGATCTTTCCTACAGGTCGAAGATTAAGGATTTTCATAGTAAAATGAATCATCAATTTGGTTCCGAAATATTAAATATTTTAAATGGACAGGTAATGTACGAGGTGTTTCAAACAAATAAATTTTTGGAAAAAGGTGAGTATATTCCTTTTAACGAAGCCATGTGCTCACATGAGACAAGTGTTGCAATATTCAGTGACGAATTTATAAATTTAAGGGCTTTAGGACATAAGGTATCTATACAAGAATATAAAAATCTCACTATGACACCCTTGAAACCACTGTTTGAAAAAGAGTATAAATGTATCGTCTTATGGTTTGGTGATGATATGTTTTGTCAAATAAATATGCTCACGGTACTAGCATATTTAGAACAAGTGGCGTATAAGGGGAAAGTATTTTTCAATATGGTTAATGAAATGACTTATGAGATTGAAACAACTGAAATATTTTTAAGCAGTTATAAAAAGGTTTATCAACAAGTATTGATAGATCATCAATTTCCTAATCTAAAAGTAATACCTAGCATGTTGCAAGGAATTAGGTTATACATGGAATATATAAAGGCCGACAACGAAATCATAACGTATATAAGGGAAAATGAAAATCAATCACAAAATGAATTGTTAGAAAATTTATTCCAGTCATTTCCTCAGTATGGTCTAGGAGATGTGCAATATTTAAAAATTATTGAGACTATAAGCAAAGTTTAGCGCTTTGCTTATAGTCTTTTTTATAGAAAAATTGATAATTTTTCTACGTGTTATAAGCTGCCCCCCTTGATAAAAGGTTTTTTTGATTCTTATAATACCTGTTATGTTAAGTAAATCGTAGAGTATTTCATAAAAATAATCAGTTTAACTATTTACTCTTAGTGACGACAAATGGATGTATTTCACCAAAAAGTCGGCTTACCGACCATAAACCAAAGCATAGTCATTAATAGAATGATGTAAATCCAAATAGATCGCTTTAGTTTAGTTTCCAGTTCTTTTTTATTTTGCCCTTCCTCCTTGTACTTTCGAAGGGTTGGTGAAAACGCACGGGCCAGAAAGAACAAGGAGCAAAAGAGGAAAATCAGTGTCATTATAATCCATGGAGTAGTCCACGTCCATGGGCCACACATAACGAGGAATATCCCTGTTATAACAAGAACATGGCCTGAATGTTTTGCGAGTCTAACAACAGATTGAAATGTGCTCAAATAGGCATTTATTTCTTGTTCTCTTGAACTATGTAGTTTTTTAACGATTGGCAAGAGAATAAAGAAAGGACCAATAGATAGAATGACACTAGAAACATGAATATATACTAATATACGGTACAACAAATCCATTTCTTTTACCTATCAATCGTTAACTGATCTGAACTCATGCACCCATACTCTCATTTGCGGAAGCCAAGGCATTCCAGGATGATAAGATAAAATAGATTGCTTATATTCCTCTACTGTATCATAGCCCTCCTGGCGAGCATTTTCATCTGTTAATTCACCTAGTGATTGAGAATAAACCCGTTCCACTATAAACTTTTTATCCCCTAAGACCATTATCTCTCCTACATCAGCATACCTTCCATTTCGGCGAGTTGCTGTTTTGATGCCTTTGATTACTTTATTTACATCATCCGGCATCGTTACAAGTCGATCGATTGTACATGTTTTTGGTGGTAGTTCATATTGTGCTTCATGATTGCTCATTAAAAAACTCCTTTCATTTCTTGTCTCTTATTCAATGTATCACACTTTCGATAACAAATTTCATTTGAATTTATTAGCTTGAAATTTCCTCTAATAAATCTGTTATAATTTATCCCTTTTCTTTAAATAAGTTACTCCTTCACCCCACAAGTGTTCATTTCCCTCGAAATTTCCTTTTTTGAACAGTCACTTGAATTTTTCATTTGAGTAATCCTTTTTCCTTAAATACTTTTCTTAACGCTTCATTAATTAGTTCAGATTTATAATTTTTAGGAACACTATTTATAATGCTTAATACGTCTTTATCGAAATAAAAACCCTGATACACTCTTTTGGATGGTGGTTTCGTACCTGCCAATAAAACATCTACTACGTCACTAGTACTACTGCGACCAATTCCTTTCTTTTTATTTTTACCTTTAAGGTGGCTTAAATCCTTACTAATAGTAGGTGTTTTTCTAAATAGGGTACTGAAATCAACATCTAACGGCTGTGGTGATTTCCCTGTATATTTGTAAATAGACTTTTTGTTATCCCATTCATATCCTAGTTTCTTAAATTTTCTTTGGATGGTTTGAGTAGTAACACTGTACATTTTTGCTAATTCTTTAATTGTCATTTCTTCTTTCATTATTTTAGTAAGCATTTCACCTATTAACATAAATAAAAGTCACCTGCTTTCATTATGCTTTTAGGTTCATATATTCATGACTCTTAAGCCAATATCCTGCATACATGATTTCTGATAATACTTTTATGTAAACTAAAAACATATATACATAGTGATTTAAATCAATATTATTGATAAAATGGAAAAATAAAGGTAATAGTGGAGGTTTAATATGTATATATGGAGTAATAGTGAGGGAGCTATAAGCCTTTTGTATTCAAGACCAGTATTTATATTTTTCATTGTTGTATTGTCTGCTTTGTTGATCACAATTTTAATGCAAAATAAGAAGCAATTAGTTACTGGCTTGCATGTAATCACTATAGCAATCATTAGTTTATTCATTTCAGGCTTAATCCTTTTCTTAGAAGGGATAATTGTCGATGATCTTAATTTATCAGGAGATACAATTTCAACTTATATGTTTTTAATAATAATGGCTTTATGTCTTATTAATTCAGTAACGTATTCTTTTAAAAATAAAAAGCTTCAATAAAGGTTAAAAAGAAGTCTCTTTTAGAGAGCTTCTTTTTTATTTACTACCTAGAAATGGTTTTATGTAAACTGATTTTGTATACGATATGCATTCTAACACAGAGAAAATCACTAAGAATCATGCTTTTTTTACAACTACTCTTCTTCAAATTAAAATCATAAAAGTAGTAGAATGAATTATTGGTAGAGTACTTTACAAACAGTACCTGCAATTGCAAAAATAGAAAATAAAAGGCTTAATTGCTAAGAATAACAGCTAATAAAATAGGGTTTTAATGGAGAAGGGAAAGATAAAGTATGAAATATAAAATGAAATCTGGAGATACAACTTTTATCGGTATCGCCAATGCAGATAAATATATATCATTTGTAGATGAGGATTGGTCGCTTAACCAACTATTAAAACATTTTGGAGAAGAAACAAAGAATGCGAATATTATGGTGTTTCAAATGTCTGTAAATGGAATAGAACATTCTTGGAAAGTTAAGGTTACTGTAAACCAAGAGAACAAAGTAAAGGGTAGTTATCGACAAGCACAAGGCTATATACGTGTAACCAATAAAGAATTGTATTTAGTAGATTATGACTGTTTAACAATGGCTGCTCAATTTAATCATAGAAAGGTTCCTGACCAAAATTGTTCAAATTATCGTATTTCGATTCAAAATGGAATATATCAAGTAAACGTTTATCAATTTTACGATGTTGATAGTAATTCACGTACTGGGAGTAGGTTGAAAGATATGTTAATTGAATTTCACGAGGTAAAGGATATCTCATCATCAATGGATACTGTATATTGGTGTAATTTCTAAGAGAGTGTAATTAGTATGTAAAGTCCTTTTTTAGGACTTTTTATCATGCTTTTACCGAGAATCCGTTTTATGTTAACTAGCTATACATTGTCCGCCTTGACCATTTAATTATGATACAGTGAAGAAGGGTTTGTCCAATTTTCAAGGAATTAATTATCAGTAGCAATAAACTTAATGAGAAAAAGAGTATCTAAAAAGGACAAAGGGGAGTTCAACCAATGGACAGAAATAAATTCTCATCAATTGCCCATCGTAACCATTTATTTAGTAACCCGATAAGTGAAACTAAAATCAATAGAATTATAGATTTTCTTCAGTTAGAACCTCATGCAAAAGTGTTAGATATCGGGGCTGGGAAGTGTGAACTGTTAATACGTTTAGTTGAAAAATATGATATTGAAGCAACAGCCCTAGAGTTATATGAAGATTCTATTTTAGAGGCAAAGCAACAGGCCCAAAAAAGGATTCCTAAAGAAAAAATTACGTACATTGTAAGAGATGCCAAACAAGTGGTAAGTGAATACGTCAATCATTTTGATGTAGGAATTTGTGTTGGTTCTACCCATGCTTTAGGAAGTCTGGAATTAACGTTACAATCTCTTAAAAGAAATGTTAAAAAAGGCGGCTTTATTCTAGTAGGAGAAGGATACTGGAAGAAGAAACCTAGTCAGGCATATTTAGAAGCACTTGGTGGAGCAGATGAGTCAGAATTAAAAAAACACCATGAGAATGTTTTCATAGGAGAAAGTATGGGGCTCGTGCCGATTTGGTCAGTTGTTGCAAGTGACGATGATTGGGATGAATATGAAGGACTATATGCTATGTCTATGGAAAAATATTGTTATGAAAATCCGAACAACCCTGATTGTGACAGTATGTTAAATAAAATTAGGTCATGGAAACGTACTTACCTTACATGGGGTAGAGATACTTTAGGATTTGGTCTTTATCTTTTTCAAAATCAATAAATCTCAACAGAACCTGGGATACCTTCCATTATGGAACAAGGAATTTCAGGTTTTCTATTTTCTTCAATCCACATTATGATAACTAAATATTTATACATTATACATATTTCCTTCATCAACTAACAAGCCAAATATTCCTTTTAATAGAGGTTCTGAAAAAGTCTATCTTATGGTGATATTTTCTATAAAGGAGGTTGGAAGAATTGAGAACAATAGGCTTATTAGGTGGAATGAGTTGGGAATCATCAAGTGAATACTACAGAATTATTAATCAAACAGTAAATAGAAAGTTAGGGGGCCATCACTCTGCTAAAAGTGTGATGTATTCTGTGGACTTCGAAGAAATAAAAAAATTACAACATAATGATAGGTGGGAAGAAGCAACAGAATTAATGATTAAAGGAGCTCAATACATCGAAAAAGGTGGAGCTGACTTTTTAATTATCTGTACAAATACCATGCATAAAATGGCAAGTGAGATTCAGCAACATATTAGCATTCCCATCCTACATATTGCAGATGCTACGGCTATGAAAATAAAAGATCAAGGGATTAGTAGAATAGGATTGCTTGGAACAAAGTTTACAATGGAAGAGGATTTTTATAAAGGTCGACTTATCGCTAATTATAATCTTGAAGTTAATATTCCGAGTGATGAAGAGCGTCAAGTTGTACATGATATCATTTACGAAGAATTATGTTTAGGGAAGATTGAAGCAGATTCCAAAAGTGCGTATCAAAAAATTATAAATGGTTTAATCAACGATGGAATAGAAGGAGTTATATTAGGTTGTACCGAAATTTCCTTACTGATTAATCAGAATGATATCTCAATACCTATATTTGATACTACAGAAATACATGCACAAGCAGCAGTTGAATATGCGTTAGGATTATTCTAGGAAAATGAACGATATCCTTATTTAGATTAATTATTAGAAATTTCAAATAACAAAAATACTGTAATTAAAAACATAGATACAACGTTTCGTTTTGTTCCTGCAGCTACTGAACTTTTAACTATAAAAAATTATAACTATAAAAAACAAGTCTTTCTCCAATGGAGAGAGACTTGTTTTTTGTGGATTTGCAAATAATTTCCCGTAATTGTGATTATATTAGCTTTGTATTCATCTTAAAAAGAGAAAAAACTACTGCGACTAGCCAGTAGTTGAAGAAAACATCTTATAAAATCTATCTAATACAAGGTAATGACGTGAACCCCATCCTCTCTTTTTAACCTAAAGAAAAGGAGAAAACGGCTATACTTGCCGATAACTTTGTTATATCATCTTGTCAAATTCAATTTTTCACACTCACATGTTCAATTATTCGCTTCATTGCCTGAATCTGTCCCATATGAGTTGCTTCATGCATCAGTGTAACACCCGCCAGCTCTCCAAAGGTTTTACATCCTAGAAATGGCTTTTCCAAGGTATTATTTAACTGTTCAGCAGGAATTTGCTGAATACGAGCCAATTGATCTTTTAACTGTATCATAAGCTCATCCATAGTAGGTACATCCCCTGTCCAATCGGCTGGTTTCGTACCATTTCCGAACAATTCCATATAGTTTGCTGGAAGATGGGTTGTTGCATGAGGAAAACCAAACATAGTTTGTTCTGTAACTGTCAAAACGTGACCTGTATGCCAATGAATTGTATTGTTAAAACCATCTGGCTGCACATCAGTTTGATCCTCCGAAACAGCTCCTATGATTTTGAGGAAATACTCTCTTCCGATTTCAAATTGCTTGAATACAAGTTTGTTCATCTCTTTCTCCCCTTTCACTGATACAATCATCCATATTATACCACTTATAGGGAGGGAAGAATATAATTTAGTTACCTCTAGTGCTTCAAAATATTCGCACCCAGTTAACATAACTTATCTATTCTTGTCATTTATACTGTTATTAACAGATTGTCTTTTTCTCTTTCTAAAGGAGTAGATTCTTCTTCTTTTTCACTTATTCTCTTAGCTCAATCTCTTCATACACAAGGATAACTATTTCATATCTATATTATAAAATAAGTTCATGAAACATAATATTTCAATAAGTAAACATTAACTTATTTTATGTATTATATTAGTTTTACTATTTACAGTTAGTGACGACAAATACAACGTTTTTCTACATAGTATGTAAATATTAAAAGTATTATAGCTAAATTATTTTATTATTTATTTAACATTATAGAGTTTCCATATATTTTTCTCTTCATAATCTATATACTTGCTCCAACATTCTCCTTGGCTAATATAATCTTCAAACGTAGCGTTTTTAACTACAATATAACCACCATATTCACCTGCGGTCTGTTTTACAATGGATTGTGTACCAAAAGGAAATATGACCGATTCATAATTCAATATCTATTTCTTTTTTATTTCCAATTTGGTCATGCTTAGATATTGGGATCAAGTGTAACTGATGCGACATTTGAAGTTAGATATGAGAGTGTATCTCAATCTACACCACAAAAGGATGTTCGAGTGATACAATATCTATAATATCTTTTTTTAGAGTATGTTCCATTGAATTATATTTTTTGATACCGTAACCCTTTCAAAGACATGAAACCAGGATTTCTCCATAACTAATAGTAATAAAAAAGCCCTTTTTAAGACTCAGTATCTTAAAAGAGCTTTTTTACTTTCTTGGAAGTTTTATATCATTTCACTAATACTTAAAATAACACTAAATCCGAATAACTTATATTTGTTTTATGAACTAATATTAAATCCCCAGCATTTTAACAATAATTGGACAGCATCTTCTAACTCATCTTCAGGAATTCCAGCAAAACCAAAAACAATTTTTTGGGGGTTTTCTTGTTCTTTCTCAAATGAGTAAGTAGATAATGGATATACCTTTATAGCTTCATCACCTGCTCTTCGAACCAATTCTTTTTCGTCCATCCCATTATTAACCATAAGAACGATATGAAGGCCAGAATGCCCACCAATAATAGAGAGTTTATCTTGATACGGCTTTAATAATTCTAATACTCTTTCGAGCTTACGACGGTAAATCTTCCGCATTCTGTTTAAATGTCTCTCAAAATCACCTTTTTTTAAAAATTGAGCTAAAATATGTTGGTCAATTCTTGAGACAGAAGAGGAGTTATAGAAAGATAGTTTTTCTTTATATTGTCGTAGAAGAGGTCTTGGCAGCACCATATAGCTAATCCTAATAGACGGCATTAGAGATTTTGAAAAAGTGCCTAAATAAATTACTTTTCCGCCGATATCCATGCTCTGCAAGGCAGGAATGGACTTTCCACTATAACGAAATTCACTATCATAATCATCTTCTATTATATAACGGTTCTTATCTTCTGCAGCCCACTTTAATAGCTTAGTCCGTCGATTTATTGATAATACAGTACCATACGGAAAGTGGTGGGAAGGGGCTAAGTAAACGACATTAATATTTTTCCGATGAACATCTTCTACTTTTACACCTTCTTCATCTACTCCAAGAGGATAAACTTCATTTTGAAAACTCTTGAGCATCTTTAAAATTAAATGATAACCTGGATCCTCTACACCATAAATCGTTTCTTTGTTAAAGAGGAGCAAGAGTTGGTGTAATAAGTTTTCAATCCCAGCCCCAACGATAATTTGATTGGGTGAACATTGTACTCCTCGAGCGTGGTACAAATAATGAGCAATTTCCTCCCGTAATTCTATTTCCCCTTGTGAGTCTCCAAGTAATAATAAGGAGTGATTATCCTTGTTAATTGTGTCTTTGGCATGCTTCCGCCAAATGGAAAAAGGAAAATTCTCAGTATCAATCGAGCTTGGATGAAAATTGTATTTTATGTCTTTCTTAGTTATTTCAATCTTCTCCCGCAAATGATTGTTTACTTGTATATATTCTAAGTCGTCATAGGCCATAACAAAGTATCCTTTACGGGGAGATGCCTCTACATATCCTTCTGCAGCCAGTTGCTCATAAGCTGTCTCAACAGTATTCCGACCTATTTTTAGAAAACTAGATAGTTTCCGTTTGGATGGTAATTTTGTTCCGTAAGAAAGGCGTCCTTCTATGATTTCTTTTTTTATATGCGAATATAATTGTTCGTATAATGGTATACCATTTAGTCTATTTAATTGACATGATAACATTTCCACTTCTAACAACCTCCCTGTAACTGGACCTATTGTTTTTTGGAAAACTGGTACTTCCAATAAAGTCAATTACTTTTTATACTATTTCATATATTCGTAAAATACAAGAGTTAGTGAAATGGAGTGTATGAAATGAAGAAATCATTAGGTACTGATCGTGTAAAACGAGGAATGGCAGAAATGCAAAAAGGTGGCGTTATCATGGACGTTATCAATGCAGAGCAAGCAAAAATTGCAGAAGCAGCAGGTGCTGTTGCTGTTATGGCATTAGAACGTGTTCCAGCTGATATTCGAGCAGCAGGTGGCGTGTCTCGTATGGCAGATCCGACAATTGTAGAGGAAGTAATGAATGCTGTATCTATTCCGGTTATGGCAAAAGCGAGAATTGGGCACATTGTAGAAGCACGTGTACTAGAAGCAATGGGTGTAGACTATATTGATGAAAGTGAAGTACTTACACCTGCGGATGAGGAATTTCACCTTAACAAAAGCACATTTACGGTGCCATTTGTTTGTGGATGCCGTGATTTAGGAGAAGCAGCAAGACGAATTGGTGAAGGTGCTGCCATGCTTCGAACAAAAGGTGAACCCGGAACAGGAAATATTGTAGAAGCAGTACGCCATATGCGTAAAGTAAATGCGCAAGTACGTAAAGTTGTGGGGATGGACGAAAATGAGCTCATGACAGAAGCAAAACTATTAGGCGCTCCTTATGAGTTATTACTGCAAATTAAACGTGAAGGGCGTTTACCAGTTGTTAACTTTGCTGCAGGTGGTGTAGCTACACCTGCGGATGCAGCATTAATGATGCAATTAGGAGCAGATGGTGTGTTCGTTGGATCAGGTATTTTTAAATCGGATAATCCAGAAAAATTTGCTCGTTCAATTGTAGAAGCAACGACCCATTATGAAGATTACGAATTAATTGCACAACTTTCAAAAGGATTAGGGAATGCGATGAAAGGAATTGAGATTTCTACAATTTCACCAGAGAATCGCATGCAAGAACGAGGCTGGTAATTTTCAAATAAATAATGTCTCTTACGGGAAGCTAATTCTTTTTACTGACTCAGTTTTTTTCTTGAAATATAAAGGTTACTTCTTGAAATCCAATTTTCGGTATAGAAAATACCATTGCTTAGAACAAGCAATGGTATTTTTTCCTTCTCTATCCTTAATAATTTTATCATTATCTAACATATTCTATTTTTCTAATATGCATGTGTAATTAATACACAAAGGAAAAACAGGGACCAAACAGTCCCGAAAATCATAAGTGAGGTACGCATAAGTTTTTCTGCCGAAATCTTAAATAATTTTTCAATGATAACAAAGAGGAGTTCTACTATCCATATATCAGGAGCCGAACTAATTTCGTCATATGGACGCTTCCATCCTCCATAGATAAAAATAAGCCCTACTAAAATCATACAACAAATAATAACAACTGCCATTCAAGTCCTGCCTTCTTTTATAGTCTAAATACCGCCTAAATACTTTTTTTTATGCCAAAATCCCGGCATTCACGCAAGAAAACACCACCTTTTACCGAACTTTTGAAGTAAGCTGAGTTGCAGTTATCGCAACGGTCATTAACCTTATCCTTATATAGCAAGGCTTCTTTTTGATAAGTTTCTTCTATGTTATATGGTTTTTATTAAGACACAGATTTAAGTTCCTCGGTTAAACATAAAAAGCTTCTACGTCTTTATTCCTTAAAGGAAGGTCAATTTCCTCAATGATTTTCCTTTTTGTAACGTCCTTCATAATTTGCTACAAAAACTGTACTATTTCTCACCATGATATAAAGTAATTTCATCAAGCGTAATAAGTTTCGGTTTCAATTATTTACAGTAGTGAACTCAGTAAATGTGTATTTCTTCAATTAAATCCTTAACTAATACAATGTAATATTTTTCCAATTAAAAAATAGCATTCGAAAATGTTGTGCTGAATAAGAGTATTTGGAACTGAATTATTGATAGAACTCTCCGAGATGTTTATTTAGAATCCAACAAGTCTTCTATCTGATTATAGATATATACTTTGTTTAACCACCAGGCTTGTTTAGTTATGTAGTAGTCAGAGTACAAATCTATTTTATCTTCTGGGCGATTAATCCATTTAATTTTAGTAGGTAATTTGTCAGAGTACGGACTGCCTTCATAATATGCTGTTTGGCTCGCTGACAGTTTACTGAACAACTTATTTCGCAAAGAAGAATTGATAAAGTTTGTCGTTCTTTTCTTTGGAGTCCATTTAATCTCTACGCCTGTGTTAATCTTATGAATTGTATCTTCCCAAACTAATCGAGCTGAAGTTTCAATATCTTCATTAGGCATTTCCCAAAATTTCGCCCCTTTAAGTGTTAAATCGTCTCCATCTTTTTCAAAAACAACAATCAAGAATTTAGTATCTTGCAGAAACTCTCTTAATTCAGATTTTTCCCATGTTTCTTCGATAACTTCATCGAATTTATATTCTAAAATTTTGAATTCTTCTTTGAGTTCCTTCTTTCCCTTATTGACAACTACGGTTTTAGGTTTAATATTAGCTTTCGTAATTTCTTGACCGAAATCGTCTTCTTTTACACCTTTAATACCCAGCATATGCTTTAAAATCTCTGGGTTAGTTGATTTAGTATTATCTTTGACATTAAATTTACTTGCTAAATCAGCACGTTTACTACCTATAAAAGGTTTTATCTTATCAAGAATAATATCCAATAACGTTTTATTCTGCAAGACTAATGGATTAGTAACAATAGCTGGAGAAGGCTCTCCTCCTAATACGTAAGTCCTGTATAAATAGGTCATATACCCAGCTTTTAAAGAATATGCCCTTTGTTTTGCAGGAATATCAGAAAAAGGTTGTTTCCGAAAAGATTCCGCGGCAGTTTTTCCTTTTGTACATGGAGATAGATAAGTAGTGAGACGCTCAGACAATTCATGTGCTCGTCCTTGCTTAATATAATCGTTGATGATATGCCAATCTTGTTCGATGATGGCGAAATCAACAGGATTTTTCATCATTTCATACATAGCTACATCTGTAATAACAAAGTCATCCTTCTTTGTTTCAGGTTTCCATCTATAAAAAGCAAGTTCAATAGTGTTGTTTTTGTGTAAGAAGTGACTTGTTTCAAATGGTTCTTTTACCACTTCCATATAGTTTATAATATTTAAAACTAATCGCTCTTTTGCGCTTAACGTACCATTTTTATTCTCTTTGATTGGAGTGGCTTTTAATTCAACACCAGCCATACGCATATCTGGTTCTCTATTACTATCTTTTTCTTTACCAAACCAAGTTTCCCAAGCATCACCAGCACCGGATTTATGCGCCCTAGTAAGAGATTGATTATTATTAATTTCTCTTAGGCTCTTTCCAATAGCTTTTAGCCCATGATTATGGACTTCAGCTTTAGTTTTATATAGTTCATCTATCATTTTTTCATCCCCTAATTTAAAAATTAACATAAATTCTCATTAATGTTATTGTACCTATTACTGGATCTTTTTTGAAATATAACTTATAGATTCTACTTTTCCTCTTGCTAAAACCCAAGCCAATCCATGCATTATCATGAGCTAATCATGACGAAGCTTATGAACCTTCACTTTCGTTTACCATACCTATCTTCTCCTAGCAGTATTCTGGACCATGCATTTGTCCTCTGTTTCCGCATTTCCTCATGCAACCGACAGACTCGTTACCAAGCATGCCGTTTCGGATGGAGATCATCTTTGCGTCTAGATAAGTAGCGTTAGCTGTTAGCTACGCTGTAAGAAAGCGACTTCTTGTCGCACCATAAGTTTAAATTCTAGGAACCAATTAAATTCTTCCCATAAAAAAAGAAATGTGTTTACTCTGAGGTTAATCCCCCTATAAAACAATCACTTATACTTAGATTTATTAACAAATAAATTGGAGACTCCTGTAAAATTCAATAAAATGTTATGATATAAGCCTTAACCTCTTACGTATAAATCTACTTTCGTGTAGAGCAGACTTTACCAGTAGACAAAGTTGTTATTTTCATCACACAGCAGTGATGAGACATTAATTCGTAGTAAAGGATTGTTGCTGTTTATAGATTATTTAATAATTTTTATGTAAATGTATTTTAAAACGCCCTTTCAAAGTGAAACGCCTCTAAAAATCACCAAAGAATTTCATTTGCAGAGCGTATTTATTAATATTAGTAACCCTCCGGATTATCCTTCAGACTAACAGTACCATCACTGTGTACATAGGCATATTTCATTAACCTCGACCATTGTCTATCTTCATCTACGGCCCATACATCAACTTCATAGACTCCGTTTTCTAAAAGGCCACCATCTTCATATTGATAATCCTCTGCAGTCGCACCACTATCCATATCGTTTTCTTGAATATATGTTTTCATTGCGTCTTTTGTAGAGGCAGCTGCACGCTCGTATGACATGCTAGTTAAGGAAGGCTTTCGAATTTGTGAAATATCATTGCTTACTTTTTGCGTGAAATCAAATTTATCAATAGTTCCACCTGAACCATCAGGGTATGCTGAATAAAGCTCAAAACCAGTTTCCGTTAACGTAAGAATTATACTCTGTTCACTTTCTCCTTGATTAGTGTAAAAGCCAAATAGTTTAGATTTTTTATTAATGTCACTAACCACTGTTTCAAAGTAATTAGTCACACCTTCATTTATGATAATCCCCTTACAATAAATAGAACCATTGCTGTTTAGACTAGTTTTTAGTTCTGCTTCTAAACTACCGTTACGAAATTCCCCTGTGAATTTTTCAATTAACTCTTCTTGTTTTTGTTTTTGAAAATGTTCATTAACTTGAACTAATAACTCATTAGCCTTTTTATTTTGAACTGTTAACGCAGTTTTAGCTTTTGTGTTATCAATAACCTGCTCCAATTCTTTCTTTGCAGCTGGGTAATCTTCTTTTTTAATTAGGTTTTCAGCATTTTTTGTATAATTCTGGTTATCTTTCATCGCTTTTTTCTTTTCAGCTTGCAGCTCTAAGTTCTTAATATCTTGTTTTACATTATTGTTGGTATTAATTTTATTAATCTCATCACTGAGAGATAAAACTTCCTTGTACTTTTCCTGCTCAAACTTTTGTTTAGCTAGCTTCATATTTACAGCCACTTTGTAAAGGTTTCGAGCAGTTTGATTATCTTTTTTCTCTTGCAGTGCTTTATCAAAAGCTTTAGCAGCTTGTTCATACTGTTTATTGTCCAGAGCTTGGTTTCCTTTCGTTATCTCTTCCTTATAATCAGAGTTTGTACACCCAGCTAGTAATAAGAGTGGTAGAGTGCAGATAATTATACTTCGTTTTCGTTTAGTCATTTTTTCTCCCCTGTTATGTTTATACAATTTAGCTAGTTCTTTTTTTCTCTCTATTTAATAAGTTTTTCAAATATAGTTCATTTTACATAATCAAACAATTAAATATATGAATAATATTCCATTTGCAGTAAAATAGCTTTGGATACTGTTTTATTATAACAAAAAAATAATTATCAATAGTTATTATTTACTAATAAAATTGAATTTTTTTCTTATGTATAGGTTTAAATTGCTTTATTGAAATTAAAAGATATTTACAATTACTTCAGGAGGGAATATATGAAAAACCCAAAAGTATTTGGCGCTTTCTATAAAATGGATGACAAAATAATGAGAACTCAAACCTATCTTCAATGGGGCATATCTGAAAAATCTATAGGTGCTGTGATTATGTCGAACCCTGGATCATCACAAATAAAATCAACTCAAGAATGGAACTCTTTCTTAACTTCTAACCAAGACAGAATTGTTGGAGAACTGTCTATTGATCCAACAATGAAACAACTTAATCGTGTGATTAATGGCATTTATATAAACAGAGAAAACTTTGAAGGGCGTTTATATATCTACAATTTATTCCCTTTAAGAAACCCTAATATAGATTTTTCCAGAAAAGAATTTAGGTTAATTGAAGATATAATACTCAAAGAAAATGAGTTGATAATTGAAGAATGTTTTTCTCAAGGTCATCCATGGTTCCTCCTAGCATGGGGATGCAATCACCCTCAACAGTTGAAGTCCTCTATGAAACAGTGGAACAAAGCATTAACAAAGTATAATGCCGTTACATTTGGAAAACGAGGAAAGACAGAATGGGATTATTATCATCCCTCCCCACCTCTACAACAAGCTAAAGATATATATTGTGAAGAAATTCAATTGATGTACCAATCCATTTTTAAACAAAGTAAGGAAACAAAAGACAAGCCAAAAGTCTCTAAAACTTTTTATATACCTAGTAAAGGTCCAGAAGATTGGAAGGAACTATTAGTAAATGGGGAAAAGCAGTTTAAAACAGGATATTCAGCAAAAACACTAGCATATTGTTGGGGAAAACAAAATGATTTTCCTTTTGATATAAAAACTAGCTTTCATACTTCGGATATTCCATTATTTAAGCATGTTGAATTACTTTTAGGGTTACCAGAATATAAAGTTAGTTTACCTGGAGGAAGTGCGGCCTCTCGAAACGATATATTTGTTCTAGCAAAGGGAATCTCACAAAAAAATAAAGAAGAATTAATTTCCATTGCTGTTGAAGGAAAAGTCAATGAAGATTTTGGTAGCAAGATTGGGAAAAGATTAGAGAATGAGCCAAGTAAGGGTTTAAGGGAAAGAGTTCAATTTCTACTCGAAACACTTGGATTAGAACAATTATGTGAAACGGATACTTGTGAGCTTAGATACCAATTATTACATAGGGCAGGATCTGCTATTCTTCTTGCTAAAAAGTTTACTGCTCCAAATGCCCTTATGTTGATACACTCTTTTAGTGAAGATGACAAAGGCTTTTATGACTATAGTAGATTTGTATCTTTTTTTAAGCTACGAGCTATAAAGAAGCGTATTGTAGGTCCAGTTACTATTGATGGAATTAATTTGTATTTTGGGTGTATACAAGGAAATCCAAAGTTTTTAAGCTGCTAACTCTGAAAGTAAGTAATTCTTATAATATTTTAAAAGGGGATATTTTTTATGTTAAATAATGTATTAAAAAAAGAAGCTATAGAGAAATTAGAACAAGCTGTTAATGAATATGAGAAAACATCAAAGAATTTGCAAAATAATGCTATTAAATTACACAATATACGTGCTTATAGTGTTGATATCATCCAAAAAGTAGAAGCATATATAAACACATTAGCAAATACTCCAAAAGAGTTTGAAAAAAGCTTTGAGCAAGTTCTTGTTAATTTAAAAAGCTTCAAGGTTCTTAGTGAAATTTCCTATGATGAGAAAGAAATGCTTAAATTAGCTGGTGGAGGTACAGCCGCGGGTGTTGCAGCAGGCGTAGCTACAGCTGCATTTGCCCCTACTGCTGCTATGGCAATAGCTACTACTTTTGGTACTGCATCAACAGGAGCTGCCATTTCTACTCTGTCAGGAGCTGCAGCAACTAATGCGGCTTTAGCATGGTTAGGAGGAGGAACTATATTAGCAGGTGGCGGGGGCATGGCAGGAGGAAGTGCTTTTCTAGCGCTAGCTGGCCCTGTCGGATGGGGAATTGGTGCAGCTAGTTTGGCAGCAGGTGGCTTTTTTATAAGTAAAAAGAATAAAAAAACAGCAATTAAAGCAGACGAAGAACGTGTAGAAATCATGAAATCGGTAAGAATTCTCGAAGCAACATCTACCGAAATTAGCAATTTAAAATCTTTAACTCAATCCTTAGCCAATAACTTAGAACGGGACTTAATTTTATTTACTAGTAATACAAAGCATGTAAAATCTTTTACTGAGTTTTCACAAAGTGAACGTAACAAGTTAAGAGCAATTATTAATATTACAGAGAGTTTATCCAAATTGTTTATGAAAGAAGTCGGCCAATAATGCAAACAAATGTGTGGAGTAATCAAGTACTTGCGGCTGGAATAGATGGGTTTAACTTCTGGAAAAGTGAATCTATCGCAAAAGAATTGGACCAAATTGTACAGGACGCGCTCATGGCTCAAAATCAACAAAATATAAATTTTGAAAATGCACTAAGTCATATGATGAAAATGCGACAGTTTCTTTCGAATCCCAATAATATTCTAGGTTCAAATCATACTAAGCATGGTGAAGTAGCAGAACATTTAGAAGTAAACGTACGTAATGCTTGGGTAGCTTTAAACGGGCAGAAAGAAGTTGCTACTTTTGATGGGGTAGCTCGTACTGCACCCGAAGATTTTATTTTAGACAATGTTAAGTATCAATCAAAGTTTATAAATGGGACTAATAACACTTTAAAGCATGTTCTCAAACATTTTGAGAAATATCAAGATGAGTCTATGAATTATTCTATCCCAAAAGATCAATACCTGGTAATTGAAGCTATCAAATCAGGTAACCCTCCAAGTTGTTTAAATAGTAAATCAGTTCATGCTATTCTACAGAAGGTAGAGGAAATAGAGCTTGAGACAGGTCAAAGTTTTCAAAATGTAGTAAAGCCTTCTATATCAAAGTATAGTGAAGCTCAACTAGGAAGAGTTGGAGAAACGGTTTCCAAACACCAGGATCGCCTTGTTGATGAAAACCAAAAAATACAAGACGAAATTCAACAAGAAGCAAGGGGAAGAATAAAATTTACTGAATTAAAAAAAGGCCCCTCAGTCAGTGAAGGCAGTAAGGTAACTGTAACAGCAGCCACAATAACTGCTTCATTGAATACGATAACAATCATTTATAAAAAAGTTAAGGCTGGTAAAAGAATTCAAGACTTTGAAACAAGTGACTGGAAAGAAGTTGGTCTAAGCTCTGTTAAGGCTGGCGTTAAAGGCGGGGTGACTGCAAGTAGTATTTACGCTTTAACAAATTTAACCTCTCTATCAGCACCTTTTGCAGGAGCTGTGGCTAGTGCCACTATGGGACTAACATCTTTGATGACCGATTTAAATAAAAACCAAATCACTATGGATGAATTTGTTACACAAGGGCAAATACTTTGTTTGGAAGCAGGAATTGCCGCGACAGGAGGAGCAATTGGCCAAATGTTAATACCTATTCCTGTATTAGGATCTATTATTGGTACAGTGACTACAAATTTTATTTGGGCGTACGCTAAAGACAAATTAGGTGAGAGAGAACGAGAACTAAAGAACATACTGAATGCCTATTCACAATCTATTTTAGCAAAGGTAGATACTGCTTATCAGAACATCATTTTAAAAATTAATACAACATACGCTCATTATAATTCTCTTATAGATGCAGCTTTTACTGTTCATGCAAATTCTTCTGTTTTAGCAGCAGCTTCCGTAAATTTGGCATCAGCATTAGGGGTGTCTGAGTGTAGAATCTTAAAAGATGATAATGATTTAGAAACATTTTTCTTAGGATAGAATTTCGAAAATAATATTAAAAAGGTTTTGTTACATCTCCATAGTTTAACTAAATAATAACCACTTGTTTTATAATACAAAATTATAAGTGGAGGAATGAATTTGATTAATTATCAGTTTTATCCTAAGAATAACAGGTTACCAGACTTTTAAGGGTATTAAAGGTATCCTGCTTTATTTTTTCATTTCCATTCAATATTGCCTAGTTTAATTAATAAGATTTGAGGTACAAAAATTATATATAGTTAAACTACTGGATTTGAAAGGAGAAAAAGTGAAGAAACTTTCTGCTGATACTAAAATTTCCGGCACTAATTATTCTATTGTAGATTTTTGGTCATGGGGCTTTTCAGATTTGCTCATGAATTCGTTAAGAGGAATATTTGCTGAATTTCTTGTAGGAAGTGCTTTAGGTATTTTACAAAGTCCGAGGATTGAATGGGATGCATACGATTTAGTTTATAACAATAAAAAAATTGAGGTGAAATCATCGGCCTACATACAGAGCTGGCATTCAGGAAAATACTCTACTATTAGTTTTGATATTGGCGCTAAAAAAATATATAGTTATGATACCAATACGTACAGTGAAAATGCTGTAAGAAGTGCTGATATTTATGTGTTTTGTCTCTTAAAAGAAAAAGATGAAAGTATAATTGATGTTTTAAACACTGAACAGTGGAGTTTTTATATTGTACCCACCGAAAACTTAGATAACTTTTACTCCTGTCAAAAAAGAATTTCTTTAAAGTCCTTAGAGAAAATTAGCAAAGGAGTTGCCTACTCTAATATAAGTAAAAATATAAGTGAACTATGTTAAATTCTCTTCTTATATACAAAAAGCATCTAATTTTAATATTAGATGCTTTTTGTATAGTATTACTTTGAAATCCGTTGAGATTCCATAGTAGATAACTCGTTAATTTTTTATCCATTTTCCTTACTAAACCTACTACTAAGGCATTTCTCAAATAGCTTTAAAGTATGGCATGATGTATAAAAGATTAATTATTTATGTGTGTAGGATAAAGAAAATGACCTAGCTTATCAGCATTGTGAAATAACACCACTTTACTCTTAGAATAATAATTATATAAACGAAAATTATTAAACTAGAGAAGCAATTTATTGCAATGGGATATAGGACTTTACGTTATTATAAGAAGGTACAATTGAGGAGGTAATTATATGGATTTTCCCATTACAATTATTAGAAATGATAATCTTTTATTTGAAGCAATAAATATTCAACAAGCTGCAATGATGTTAGCAGAGGCCCTAAATATAACTACACCTAAATGTAATGATTTAATTGAACGTGGTTATGTATATAATATTCCTTACTATGTTAAGGAGGACGAGTATCGTTTCATTGCACCTAAAGAAGTTGCGGATAAACGTCGTAAGGAACTTGAAGAGAATAATCATAATAATGCTCGCCGTATATGGTTAGTTCCGGCTAATCCAAATGAATATGACTTAGAAAGTGCATTTAGTCGTTATGAAACATTAGACTGGAAGCGATCTTATAATTATGAAAAAGGCGATATCTTATTTATGTATGTTTCAGGTAATATTAAAAAAATACGTTATAAGGTTGAAGTAACAGAAGGGTTAGTGCGAACTAATAAGGTTACATATGATAAGGCATTTTGGATGGACGATGAGAAATTCAAACAGTCAAAAGAGTGGAAATACATGCGGTTTCGCTTTGTCGACGAAGTTGATACTACTGAATTATCCCTAAAAAAATTACGTGAACATGGTTTGAAAGGGAATATTCAAGGGGCCATGAAACTCACTGGTGACCTTCGGAATTATATTATGTCGTTCTTTAAACAAGATTTAACGGAGGGCTATTATCCGGATGAAGTATCTCAAACTTTAGAAGAAGGAAAACGTAAAACGGTTACGGTCAATGTATATGAGCGAAATCCTATTGCTCGAAAACGATGTATCGAATATTACGGAGTCCAATGTCAAGCTTGTGAGGTGGATTTTGAAAACAAATATGGAGAAGTAGGAAAAGATTTTATTCATGTTCATCACATTAAGCCACTACATGAAATACAACAGGGATATATCGTAGATCCTATAAAAGATTTAATACCTGTGTGCCCAAACTGTCATGCGATGCTGCACCGTCAAGAAAATGGGCGTTATTTATCGATAGACCAGTTGAAAAATCGTATTTTAACCGTTGCAAAATAAATCATATCAATATTTACCCATTAGGATGCGAAAAGAAAAATTGAAAAGGAAATACTCCTTCAAGAGAAGCTGAAAAAGCAGCCAAATATTATATTTGGCTGCTTTTTTATTTTGAAATAAAAGATAAATTCAAACAACAATTGTATTTTACATAAGTTTGATTTATAGTAAGCAATTATTACAAATAAAATTCCATTTAAAAAGGTTAAAGCAAACTCCCCTCTTTTTTGTTCAAACATTAAGTGATTTGAAAGTTATTCACTTTTATTTGTTTTAATTTCAAAACCAAATAACTGCGAATGTTCTTTTGGAATCCATTTTTCATCCCTAATTTTACTCAAACCTTGATACAAAGAACCTCCTATAATGTTCTCTAGCCATCTAGAACAGTCTTTCACAGTATCAAAATCATATAAATGTATTCCATTTTTATATAACGAGTATTTTTTAGTCTCCATTGTTATCATCCTTACTTTTACTTAAATAAAAAGGCCTCATTATATTGTAACATGATTACCGTCCCATATTGCCTACTTTATTAACAGTGTATGCTCTTTTTGCATGAACTCTAACAAAATTTAAATTAGAGGTAGGAGAATGGTTTTAGTAGACATATACTCTTATATTTTGCATATGAAGTAATCCGAATCTAAAGTATGTATATATATCTTAAATAATTTTTAGCATTATAAAAAATAAATGCTAAAATATAGTTAAAAAGATTGGCCATTGTCTATTTGTATACTGGGGAAATAAATATATTGACCTGAATGAGGAGAACTATTATGTGGAAAAAAGTTTTATGGATTATCTTTGTGACAGTATGTGGAATGATTTTAGGAATGCTTAGTCCCACTAAGTAGAATGTCTTCTGATTTTGTCATATTAATTAAGGAAATTGTAAAGTATAACCTACATTTATGGATTGTTTTTTGAGAGCCAACGTAGAATGATTTTCTACCCACATAAGCCTATGGTAATATTTAATGGATTAGTATCAATAGTGTCTTGAAATGGAGAATAATAAAAATGTCAAAGTCAGCTAAATTGATTAAGAAAATCTTTTTTAAATATTATAAAGAAAATGATGAAATCGTTAAATTTGAAAGAGATGATTTTATAAAAGCAAGTCAAGAAATGAATACTTCCCCCCCAAAAAACATAGGAGGGGTTATTTATCAATACAGATACACTTCTCCTTTGCCTAAAGAAATTTTAAATACATGTAAAGCAGGAGAAAATTGGATTATAGAAGGGGATGGTCATGCAAAATATAAATTTATGAAAGTCCCTATTTCTCCTCAAATAATGCCGACTTTAGATTATCCGGAAATTCAGATATATGATGCGACCCCAGGTATAATAAAAAAATTCGCATTATCAGATGAACAAGCACTCCTAGCCATAGTACGTTACAATCGACTGGTAGATATTTTTACAGGTATTACGACATATTCCTTACAGAACCATTTGAGAACAAGAGTAGATAAGATTGGCCAAATTGAGATTGACGAAGTATATGTAGGTGTAAATAGTGAGGGTGAAGAATACATATTACCTATTCAAGCTAAAGGTGGCAAGGATCGTATTGGTATAGTACAAATAAACCAGGATATTGAGTTTTGCAAAACTCGTTTTCCACATTTGAATTGTAAAGCATTAGCAGTTCAATTTAAATATAATGAAAATGTTGTAGTAATGTTTGAGCTAGGAGTTGTTAATTATCAACTAAAAGTAGTTAAAGAGAAACATTATAGATTGATTTAGTTTTTTTAGTATATTGAGTAACTTATATCAATGCCATGTAAGATCTCTTACCAAGAATAAAGTGGATTAATTTTCCCCATCATCAAATTCAAAAACAATACCAATAACTTTTCTTTATAAAATCTCACTGCCAAGTTTAATAGTGATTTTCACTTATTTTTAATGTTGGAAGCAATTATTAAATTCATTAATCAAGCTATGGTATACATAATTAATAAACAGATTAAATAATGTTGGAGCGAGTTAGATTTCCCATCCTTCCCCCCTTCCTCTCTCAAGGATTAATTTTTAACAAACAAAAGAACAGCCCTTTTACTTCCGATATGAAATAAAAGGACTGTTCTCTAGTTTTTTATCTAGTACTCATAGCCGGTACTTTCACAACATGATACCTCGGGTTACCCAATGTTTGGTCTCCCTGGCTAAACTGTCCAAGCACAAGACAATGTCCTTTCCGCAACATTCTTAATTCTTCAGGAGTAGCACTTCCAATGCGGCTCGCTAGTACACGAACTTCACTTTCTGCTGGATTAAAGTAAACTTTAGTTCCTGCATTATCAAGAATAGAAAGCTCTTCCTTTGAGAAATTATTAAAGGTTTGTGTAGCAAACCATGCAGACCATCCAAATTTACGTCCCTCACGTAGTATTTTGGCAGAGGGCGAACCGTCTGAAAAATCCAGATTTTGTGCTTCATCCAAGATTACTGGGACTGGTTTATCCTTTGTCCCATTTTGTGTATAATACCATAAATCCCAAAGAATGAACTCGGCCATGAGTTTTTTTGTTTCATCCTGATCATATCCAGCCAACTGGATTATTGTCACGTTTCCTCCAGGAGCAAAATACTCTCCCCATTTACTTCCAGATTCATAATCAAATGGATCAATATCAACCAATTGAACGATTCTAGTGGTGATAGATGATAGTACTGAGTTCGCATAGCCGTCCAATTCTTCTAGTATCTCAAGAAGGTGCTCCATTTTCATTTTATCATCATAGAATTCAATGCCACGCTTTACAGCTTCATAAAGCGCACTTTTTTGTTGGGGTCCAAAACTATTATAAACAGATGAAAACACATCGACTACTCGACGAGCTACCTCAGTTGGCTTTTCTTTTCCGACTATTACCCCAGCTACCTCCTTCTCACGTCGGAGGAATGGATTTAGGGGGAATCCTTCATGATACACAATTCGTTCTCGAAACCGTTCACCCATATCTTTTAAAAAAACGGGATCTAATTGCGTACGAGTATAACTACTAGAATAATCAAGCACAACAGCTGATTGGTTAGTTCTTGATAAATCTCGTAGTAATGACTGAATAAAATAAGTTTTACCCTGTCCAGAACGTCCTCCTATTATAAGATGTCGATTGGATAACTGATTGTGAGAAAACTCCCAATAGATTTCTTGATTATTTTCTATTCCTATTAGTGGCCGCACACTATACAGATTATTTTCTAACTTCTTAGCCGTGGCAATTGATGTTTCTGACTCACGATGGTGCCCTTCTTCCAATTTACCAGATTCACTAACTTTTTCTATGTCTTCAACATTAGAAGTATTAGTATCTTCTACTTCCCCTAAATTAGACTCTTTTTGCATATCGCTACTCCCAAAATTTCCTTTAACTAATTCTGATTCCTCTGTGGCAACCTCATCTACTCCATTCGCTCCACTTGGAATAGAATAAGGTCTTTCAGGCTGTTCTTTATAACTTATTGCCAATTTGCTCATTGGTATTGCTAGAGTATCATATCCACTCTGTTCAGGAAGCTCTAGCACAATAACTCCTTTGCGTCGCTCTTTCACTTGGAATTTTGCCCCCTTTTTAAAAGAAACGACAAGACCATATCCATAATCTGCATGAAGTGTATTTACAATTTCAAACTTATCATTTAGTAATTGATTGATAATATCTGGGGCGAGATTGTAATTTTTTTCATCCCATACCTTGTTATAGACCATTTTAGAAGAATTGTTGATAAAGAGCCTTGTAAAATAGTTACGTAGAAAAAGAGCATCAAACGTATCTTTCTCAATTAATTGTTCATTTAATCGGTTCTTTAATTCCTTAACCTGACTAATGCCCTTTTCAATAACACTTGAATCATTTAGCCCTATTTTCACTTCTACAGGGTACATGTGAATTTTTAATCCACCTTCAGTTTGCTCTAAACCCATCATTAATAGGTCATCGCTGCAATTCCCACGTTTTCCAACCGTTTTGCCAGAAAAGATACCTGCTTTCTTACTTAGCTTAATACTACCTGCCACCCGAACAATTTCCTCCATGGAGATAGGGACCCAAAGTATATTTGCTTTTTCAAAATGAATCAATGCCTGTTTAACTGCGGATACAACACTCATTTTTTCACGCCTATCATGTGCACGACCCTGTACAGCACGTAAGAGCCATTCACCATTAAAGGTGTTAAATAAGCGAATCACGTCCTCAATATTTTCGTCAGTAACACTTACCTTTTGTGATTTTAAAAAGTCACGAATAACATTAAAGTATTGATTTGATTTATCAGTTACTGTAATAGCATCATAATGGTTGGAAGATGAATGCTGATCACTGTAATGGACAATCACGAGATTATCAGATGACTCTTGAAAATATTTCAAATCCAATAATGGATCAATAAAGGTTAACCAGTGAGATTGGCTGTATAGTGAGGACAGATATTCTTCGTCTTCCCCACTGATATGCATTGCAAAAGCAATTCCTTTTGTATAAGGATTTTGTCCTTTATCCGTCATGTTTGCTGCAAGTTCATTCATTTTCACAGCAAGCCTTGCTAATAGTGACTGATTTTTATTACCTTCACCACCAGTTCCAAAGCCTACTCGATATCCACCATTATCACTTTTGGATGATGTAACAGTCGTAAATAAACCATTAAGGTTTAAGCTACTCGGTGCATCCTTTACTAACTGCTTGACAACTTCCTCTTCTGTTTTCATTTTGTAAAAGGTGATATGACTATATTTCAACTTCTCAGAAATATGTCTTTTCGAGTAACGTAACACCTTCTGAATCGCCCACAAAATATCCTCTGCTAGATAATCACCCATTGAAAAATTTATGCCAAGTCGATTGGCGATTTCTTCTGCGTTCCCGACATCATTGAGCTCATCAAATGCACTATAACTATTCATGTCCTTTCTATAGGAAACCACTTCAATTGGTCGTAATTCTGATAATTTATTTGTTTCCTTGATTTGCTTTTTCAACCAGGAAACAATCCCACCTAACACTTCCTTATCGTTAGGGATGTTAATAATATTTAGGAGGATTGGAGAAGTTAAATCTAACGAAAATAGATAATCATAATGGTCGCAAAACTGGTTAATTTTTTCCTCTACAACTTGAGCCAAGTATGTGTTGGTTTCCCCAACAGTCACTTCCTCACTAGGTAGAAAGGCATGCCATTCGGGCAATGGACCATCTGTAGTTGGCTTAAATAATTTCCCGGAGTAGCTTACAATATAAGGTATCGTATATACAGCATTCAGCCTATTTAGTATATTGGAGTCTATAGCTTCGCCTTTACTTTCCTTCGTAATCTGCAATTGATATGCTACATTTAATGGCGAGAAAGGTGTCATATATATTACATGTTCATCTCTTGCACTTCCTAAATAAAATAAACCTCTCTCCTCATTCGTCATAATTTGCTGATCACGAATGTTATCAATTGCCTCTATAAAAGCTTTAACATAGGCCTCTGCTTTGTCACGAACTGGGTCCGTATAATAAAGTAAAGATGGAATCGTTTGTGTTTGCTCTATTGATTCTAAAAAATCATCATAAGCTTTTTCGACCGCATCCGGTAACACTAATTGCTCTGGAGTTAACTCATTAAATTTAATGTTAGCCTGCCGAATTCGGTTTTTAAGCCAAGCAAATTCCATTAAGAAAAATGGACGATCTTTTTCAAACGTGACATATGGTAGATTATCAATCTCTAACCGTTTCGCCTCTTGGTCCGTTAAAAATGATCTTTGAGTACTTCGTTTTCTTTCCCATATCGTCTTCCCATTAATGAGAATGCTTTTCAATACTTTATCAGATACCTCAACCGGTAATTCAAAATGTGGTGTTAAAATAGAAAATCGGACGTTTTTTTCACTTTCATCTAACAATCCTGGCATTAACGTAAGTTTAGCACCAGCTTCAATTGAAATAGATTGTCCTTGTTCTGTTACATCGACATCCATATTACCGTTACCCAAAATTAAGCTTTGGCTGTTTAATGTTAGATGGATTGATTGTTTTGCCTTAGAAGTTGCTACTACTTGAAAAGAAGTCCGAAGATTTTCAAAGAATTTCTCCTCGCTAGCTACCACCACAAAATTAAAAGAATAGTTTCCACTGGCTGTATTTTCATGCTTATAGACAACCCTTCCGAATGTTGCTCCACCTTGCCCTAATTTTAATTCAGCTATTAACGAACGTCCACTCGTCCTAGCAATCTTTTTACTGTTTGAATTTAAAAATTCTTTTTTTGTATGCCGATCAAATGGTAAGGTGATTTCAACTTTCTCTCCTTCTTTAAATGCAGGATAAAAAATAATAAAACTCCAATTCCTACGTCCGGCAGTTGTATTGGATTTCGGCCTTTTCCAGAATTGGATTGATTGTGCCTCTACACTTACTTTAACTTTTTCAGCATAGAATTCGATTGCTCGTTTTTCCTTCGTCGCTTCTTTCCAATCCTCAATATCTGAAAAATCAAGGGTATACCAATCCTCTTTATTTAGCTTGGATCCACCTTTGTCATAGATTTCTTCTAGCTTTTCCTTCGGATTTCCAAGTGAACGTAATCTTTCAATTTCTTCGTGTTGGATATTATTCCCTGTTAACCTTTTGTCAATTGCCTTCTCTAACTGTTTCCATTTTACTGAATCAGCAGTCTGAAGTTCTTGCTCCTTTACCAAATCCTCTAGTCCCGAATCATAAAAATATTGCAGTGAGCGATAATTTTCATCTTCAAGTTTCCCTTTATTTACAAGTGTTAATACATCCTCAAAATCTAGGAATGAAGAATTTTCTAATTGATGTTCAGACTTTCTTCTATTTAAATAATGACTAGCAATTTTTCGTTCAATGGGATTTAAATTACTGTTTAGCAATAGTTGATTGAGGTTTCCAGCTACTTGATTAACATGTAACGGTAACCCTTCCCCAGTAAGGTTTCTACTACCACCACGAATCGAATCATTCAACGTATTACATAGTAAAATTAAGGATGTATTTTCCCACTGCCCCTTTTGCTTACTCATCTCATTCCTAAGAGTTACAAGAAAATCAATATTGGTATTGTTACTTGTAGTAGCTATAACATACCTCATTTTTCCAAATAGTAAGGCGATTGTTTTATATGACTTGGAGCCTTCTTCATGACGGTAAACAAATGGTTCACTGTTTTCACATTTATTTAAATTGTTATACAAACCAGAAATAATATCTTCTGTTGGTAAATATAAAAAATAACGCTCCATTTTATTCATGGAGGCCTCTTTTTCGAAAAATGAAACCAGTTGATTACTAATATATTTATAAAATGGATTTGACATATTGAGCATCCCCACTATCACTTTTCTTTTCCATGTAATTTAATTTATCTAGCACTTTAACTACTTCCTCCTTGGAATGATAATCGAGCCAAACACCACGTTTTTCTAGTTCTTCCCATAATTTTTTTAACTCTATCCGTTCATCTGTAATTGATATGGCAACCAACATTAACAAATGTTCTTGAGATAAGGAAAGAATTGTACCAAGGGATCCACCATGTTTTCGAAAAAACTTTGAGATAATTGCTTGAAATGCCTTTTGATAACGAGAGTTTACTTCACTTGATATCCCCTTTTTAATTGCAGAAATCAAATCATCAAATGCCATATCCAATGTTTTATCTTCCGAGTATTCCCTAACAGGAATATTTGTTTTTTCCTTGTATATTTCTTTCATCCACTTGTAAATAGATTGAATATATTCTCGTTCTGCTTCTAATCCAGCTTCCTCTAATTGATATTTAATATCATGATAAAACTGATTTCTCTTATCTGAAAATGTATTCATCCCTAAAATATTCAAAGCATGCTCATGTGCAAAAAAACCGTCCATTTCTCCAATCAGCATTTTGTTTCCTTGACGAGAGCTGTTTCGCCATGTCGCTGGTTTTTCCCATTGTAAAATGTAATACACAGGTAAAAGTTCATCTTGGCTAAAACGTGTCATTTTATTGGTTTGAAGAATAAGTTGAGACATTGCAACGAATGTATAATGAACAAAAAACAATGAAATATGATTTATTAGGAAACTAGTATTGCTAGCTAAATTTTCTAAATCCCTTATGAAGTTTTCCTTTAAAGTTGGAAAAGCACTATAATAAATCTCCACACCATTGTTTTTTGGAACAGAATGGTCTGTAGAAAGTTCTAATACATCTGATAATAAATCAGAATCGTCTTGTTTTCTCAGAATTTCTTGCACACGCTCTACTTCATTACGTATAAACGTATCAAAAAAGAAATTGATAAGGTCGATTTCTCCCTTTCGTTCTTCTTCATTTTCAGCCAAAGGAATACGTTCCAGCTGGTTAAGTGATGTAATTCTTCCTAAATGCAACTCTTTAATTTGTTCTCTTAAGTAATGAGCAAACAAGTTCTTGCTCTCTTCCTCATCAAATTTACCCATAGAAATAATATGCTCAACGATAGCATCACTGGTATCAACAATTAAGTTTTTCCCATTTATTTTTCGGATAATACCACCCGTAATAGAGGAAAAACCCCTATCAAATTTAGCACGTTCTGGTTCCCTTGTCGGAAGTGGTAAAATACTTGTTACCGACCGTCTCCTGAAAGTATACTTCCCACTTTTATCTATAAATTTATTAATCTTATTAAAATCTAATTGATATACCATCTTAATTCACCTTTCCAACTTCAAACTTGGCTTTCGAAAACCTCGGCTTCTTCACTTCAAGTATGGTTCCATCGTGAGTATGAACAAGAAGTACATTGTTTTTCTTATCGGATGACTTTAGGATTTTATCATGAAATTCAGAAAACTGGAGTGCATCTTGCATATCCTGACGATTAGGACGATATCCTTCATTTATCTGTTTGAGGAGTGAATACAATTTATAATCTAGCTCAAATAGAAAGGTTTGTCCTTTTTGGCTATAACCAAGTCTCATTGATGATGTAAAACGCTCAACCTTATCTAGTCGGGAGACTGAACCGAACATATTTTCATCGACCTCTGGATTAATATTAATTTCAAATGCTATCCTGAAATTTTTGCTAGGAGAATCTGCAAATACATAACGGTCTTTTGGAGAACCCTTCCAAGCATAAATCACTTTTTCAATTAGATTAAAAAGTCTACCAATTTCTTCTTCATCCCCTATGTAGAAAGAATATAGAAACTTTACAAATTCTCGATACGCATCATCATAATTCTTTCTAAACAACAAGGCATGCTGCCGTAGAAATAGTCTAGAAAATTCTGTTTGGATATCCTTTTGAAACATGCTATTGACATGTTTCCACGCACCAATACTTGACTTTTCTCCTAGTTCTTCCTTCACGTACTGGAATGGATTAGCTTTAAGTATGAGATTTGTAACCAATCTATCTGTTACTTCCAACCTTCTTTTTAATGGATCCATTTCATTTAAGATGGTTAGTAATGGCGATCTATCTGGGTGACCATATACTAAATTTGGTAACATATCGTTTACAGGTATTAATGAATCATTTAAAAGCAATTGATGTTTAATGGGCACAATAATTTCAAATAGAAAATTATAAAATGACCGGGTGGAAATAAATACTTTTTTCTTTATCATAGCCTCGATAAGTGATTGAACAATTGATTCCCTTATTTCTTCTTGCTGAAGTAAAAAATAGTTACAGTGTGCAGCGCTTGTTATTTCATTTTCCTGATCTTGAACCCACGCATTGTAAAATGGATTTGCATAATCTTGACTGGTTACCTTATCGATGAGCTGTAAGAAAAACGGAGACTTTGGCCCTTCCCCTGTTAATACATATGGCTGTGTATCCGCAAAATTAAGTAAATGGAAATCACCATCATGATTCGTAACATGTCGCCCCTTATCAAATACTCCACAGTTGTCTATAAAATCACATAAATTATGGAATCTACCCTTTTTCCGTTGGTGGCTATAAAAATTATGTAGAACACCAAGATTAATCGCAATAACAACATGCCTACTAGTTGTACCATTCTCTGCGTCTGCAAAAGGAGCCAATACCTGTTCAAGGGTTTCCAATGAATTTTTATCTGGATTATACGATTCTGTTGAATCATTATGAATCGTAACGTCTTTTAAAAGATCAGGGTAATTTTCCTTCATATACGCCAATAAATGGCTCTTACCGTCCCCTACACTTCCACATAAGAGAATTAAACTTGACCTTTCTTTCTGCTTTAACTTTATCAATACCTTTTCTAACTCTTTTTGAATAGCCCGTTCAACATGCATATAGCGACGGAGATCACCAAAAGATTCAGCATTTACTACAGATTCCCTAGAGGAAGATTGTAGGACCTCCAGCATTGAAACAAACTTACTCTCGCTTGTTGAGAAGTTATTTTCGGCCATTAGCATTTCTTGTGATTCCCCATCTATTGTAACAGCTGTTTCAATTTCACTTAGATGTAAATCAGCAAAAGAATCCGTTTGGGTTTCATTGGCTATTAGCTTTTCCGAAATAAATAGCAAACATTTTAATCCTTGCTGAGCTTCCTGTTCTGTTAAACTATCTTCAAATTTTCTATTACTTAAAATATGATATTCCATGGCGTAATTAAATTCTTCACTGGAAACATCAAACTTATTTTTTAGTAACTGCCAGGCTGTTTTAATTTTAGATGATTCAAAATATAATCCATTAATTTCTTCACTGTTGATTTGTTTTGCTAACTGCTTCATTCGTTGGAGTGAAATGGCAAGAAAGACTTGATCCATATAAGCAACGGCGAGTGCTGGATTATTATTCAGCATTGTTTCTATATCACTATAGTCCTTTAAGTCATCATTTAACTCTATTATTCTCTTTAAATTTTCCCACACACATTCTTTCCTCACGGCTCTATTCTCCTTTTATGTAGCAGTTTCCCTTTATATTTTATTATATTACTTTTTACATTATTAAAAAATTTATTTTATTATTATAAGGTTGGAAATACACAGAAGTGGATATAGTTGTTCATGAAATAATTCAACAAAATACTTTTATTTATTATTAATAGTGTAGTTGTTACTTTTAAAAATTGAAATGATTTCAAAATGAATACGTATAGAACTGAAGAACCTCATGCTGATGAGCACACAACATTTTTGCAAAAAAAGCAGCTAATGGGCATTAGCTGCTTTTTTTGTAAATATTCACTTTGAAATCTCATGAGTTTCCATGGCATATATCTCGTTAATTTTTTTACCCATTTTCTCCACTAAACCTACTACTAAAGCGTTCCCCATGCAGAAATATCTAACTCTATCCGTTAATTGTTCGGTCCAATTCGGAGGAAAATCATTCATTAATTCACATTCTATTGGAGTTAATACTCGCAAACGCTTAGTATCAAGATCTTCAACTACATGAGTACTGCGATTTTTTGTAGCTTCACTCGTAAGCATAGTTCGTCCAGGACTATCTAAATCATCGGGGAATTTCATTCCACCTTCAGCATAAGTATAAACATGACCTGTACTTGAAGTTCGCTCAATACGTTTTGGCCCTTTAAGATAAGTAAAGTGTTCTAAAGTTGTTTTTCCGTTCTTTCCTACTGCATCGCTATCAACATAATATTTTTCATCAATTACTTGATAATCTCTAGCTTTAATTAAAATGTCCCTTAATGTAATGGATGGAACTGTGTGAGGAATAACTTCCTCAGTGTAAAATTCTCCATTTCTCATTATACCTGCATTTCTAAAAGTTGCTGTGAAAGTGTCTGATACTTCCACAATATCTTCAGGTAACACATCGTTTGATACAGAATGCTTTAAAGAAGTTTCAGCTATTGGAAATTCACTAGCAAAAAAGCCATTTTCGTGTATACTCTCTTGTAGAGAGTAATCTAACTGTTTTTTAGCATAATTAGTATTATTTCTGGATGCAAAAATAAAAATTCTTCGTCTTCTTTGTGCAAATCCGTAATCAGCAGCGTTAATAACTCTCCATTCTACAAAATAACCTGCATCTCTAAAGCTTGCTAGCATAACAGCAAAGTCTCTTCCACGTAATTTAGAAGGTGATTTTAATAATCGATCAACGTTTTCTAATAATACAAATTTAGGTTTGTGGTGATTTACTATGCGCATGATTTCCCAGAATAGTACACCTTTTTTCCCTTGTATACCGGATTCTCCACTTAATGAACGTGCGACAGAGTAATCTTGACAAGGAAAGCCTCCTACGAGTAAATCATGTTTAGGGATATCTTTTGTCTCATCTACTTTAGAGATATCTTCATTACTGTGAATTCCTCTGCCTTCGAATCTTGTACTATAAACCTCAAAAGCATGCTGTACTTTCTTTGAAGGTTCCCACTGATTACCCCAAACTATATTAAATCCGCCTTGGCGTTCTAAACCGACTCTAAATCCGCCAACTCCAGCGAATAATTCCACTACATCTATCATAAATGCGAACATCCTTTCCTATTGACACGTGTTTTCATTATAAATGATTTTTAATGAATAATGAACAAAGAAGTATCTTCCAAAATTATCAGCTACATGTCACAAAAAAGAAATCACCATAAAACACACAGCTTGTTTAAGTTGTAATCCTTAGTCTTTTTAACAATGTACCAAAAAGTATTAAAATACCTACTTTATTGTTTTATGTAACATTCATTTTTTAGGGTTTCCAAACCATCTAATCATGGCTTGTTTGCTGATAATCCATTCTTTTCGTTCTCTATCGGGATGCTTAAAAAATTTGACTAATCCTTGTTCAATCATATTATTTAGTTCTTCTTGTCTTTTTTTGCTAAGAGTAGAAGGACTATATTTATTTTTTAGTGTTTCCCTTGGTACTCCCCAGAGATAAGAAGCTTCTAATGGCGTCATATATTTTTCAATTTCTCTCACCGTACTTTTCTCCTTTTTATGTTATTTAAAAAAAGAAGAGCCAAAAGGAATAATTTTCATCCTCTGTGGCATTCATTTCTATATTACTTAGTTAAAGTCCTAAGTTAGCAAAGAATGTTCTTTCATGTAGGACAGATTTCAATAACCCTTTTATTAATTAATATGCGACAGTTTATACACCCATTTATAAATCATTATTAACAAAAAGACCTTATAAGGTTATTTTACAATAAAAAAATTAACCTTTCAAGGTTAAATTAAAGAATCGAACACATAAATAATATTTTAAATTATTTATTATGTAATACTTTAAACCCTAAGTTCAAATCTTTTTATAAAAGGTAATAGTTCTATTGCGGAAATTATACTTACCTGAAAAAGCGAGATGAGTATCTATTTGGATTTGTTCCTATGCAGCTATTCCAAATAGTTGATGAATAAATTACATTTAACCTTATCCAAGCTTCTTCTAAAGCTTTATTTGTCCTATTTGGAGGTCTTAAAACATCCTTTTATCCTTTTTTAAATTTAGGATAGCGATGAAATCATCTTTTTTTATCTGCTGTCATTATATGAGGTCTAGAAATATGCGAAAAAGCCAAGGCTTTATTATAAAAACACTTGGCTACTTGTTTCTTCTTGATTACTTGGATAAAAATCAATGGGATTTGCTTACTGACGTAGAGCCAGCCATTTCATGAAATATGGACGATCATTGTTTGAAGGAGTTTCGTACCATTCAGAGCAGATAAAGTATTTTTCACCATAAGCTTCGACTTCTGTAGACCAATATCTCATAACTTTTTCTCCATTACTAAGAGAAGCCTTCCTCAATAGTGGGTGTAGTAAATGAAATGTCTTTTTGGAATAATCTGCTGTTTGCATTAATTCAATTTCTTCTTTTGATATTTCATGATTAGCCAGCATTCTGGTTAAAGTACTTCGTACAAGGAGGCCAATCTTCATTTCATTATATCCGTTTATATTATTAAAATCTTTTGTCTGGGGACTACTTGTGCTATCAAGATTATTTTCTGTGTGACTTTTTCTATTATTTGAAAATAAGCTGTAAATTTGCATACTCCGCATAAAAAGATCTTTTGAATCATTTGCGGATTTAGATGCGTCTATCACTGGTTGCATTATTTTGTCATAAAAATCATCATTCGCAATAATACGTATATTATAAGTTAAATCGAACTTATACAATAAGTTTTGAATATCAGATATAAATTTATCTAATGGAGGAATTACAGTTTCATCAATTCTTGGAGAAACAAAAATGATATCGCCAGTTTTTTTATCAAAGTGTCCATATAAAAACATCACTGTTGTTAATATTTTTTGGGCCACTTTAATAATAGCTTTATCTATATCAATATAACTCGATTCAACTTCATCAAAATTTACATCTATTGCATATAAATTCTGAGTATCTCCATCAAAACTTGCACCAAGAACATCAATTTCTGATTGCAGAAGCAACTGTGGAGCTGAAACTTTTCTTTTATATAAGCGCTTATTATAGTCTTTTCTTAATACTTCTATATACGATAACATCAAAGTGTTTATGGTATCTTCATTCTTCATTTCCCACGACAAAGAAGGCTTTTTCCAGTTCGTTTGCACAAGTTGACACCCTTTTATATGTCTAAGCCATGTGTATAATAGTGACTCACCCATTTCAATTTTCATTATTAAAATCCCCTTTTTCATAGTAAAACTAAAGATAATTCTGTGTTTTCTATTATTATAGCATGTACATAAAAAGGTCAATCGGCTAAATGCCGGTGCGACAGTTTTTTTGCCACTACAGAGTGTAGTACATAATACCATGAGCAATTAAATAGCCTATAGGTATGGAAATAGGTTTCTTAACCATTCCTTTACATTTTCAACTGTTCGATATCCATTAGATTCTAAAATTAAACCTATATCGTTAGCACACATAATGATTACTGGATGTCCATCTGCCTTAATTTCCTCATAAGCTTGATTGCTTACATATGAAGTTGTAACGAATATTCCAAATTGACGGTACCTTAGTCTACTAATCAGTCTAGATGTCTCTTTTATCCCAGAACCACTACTGAACCCTTTACATTTTGCTTCTAATGCAAAATCAACATATACTGCATTTTGATTTAATCCTATTCGGTATTTCCCTATTGCATCACGTCCTCCATCTCTCCATGGTCTGGTTAAATCATAATTTATTATGTTACTATCCATCATTTTTGCTAGAAGGGCCGCACACTCTTCAAATGCATATTCTCCTTTTGGGTGACCTTTGAAATGTTCTATTATAGCCTCCACCATTGCATAACGTATTGCTGACGATGGAATTTGTTCCTTTCTAGTTCTATGCTCTATAGTTCTTTCTGCAACTAAAGGTTTATAAAAACCAGTTTCAACCCATTCTAACCATTCCTTTGGTGCATTTGAAGTAAAGGTATGTCCATTTTGTATGTCTTCAATCCACTCTCGCTTTACTGTTGCTACATCTAATATAGTGAAAATGGACTTATAATTTTGAAACCTTTTTCCCTTTTTCAATTTCCATATTGCTACTAAATCTTCGGTATCGTTAATATCAGGATGACCAGGAACGGCTATTCCCTGAAAAACTACGTCTCTCCTTCTTCCTGATTTACTAAAGATAAAAAAGGGTGGGATTGATATTCTGTTTCCTAAATGTAGCTGTTCAAAAACATACTTTAATAGTTGATTGCCTCCCTTTGGAGTCTCATGTAGATTTTTTCCATGGCTTCGATTGTCACCAAAATAGATGAACTTTCCTGTTTCTTTTTCAATTATGTCTGGCCAATCAGGATTTACTAGGTCAGTATATATTCCACACAATCTATAACGATGATCTTTTTTTGATCCCGAAATTCTAAACCCCCCCATGTTTTCACATTTTAGTATTTTACTGATGGGGTCAGCCGAAACATTATCCTTCGGTCCCCCTTCATAAATTGCCTCCACGGTGAGATCTGCATCAATTAGGTCTTCAAATTTTATATATGTATCCATATTGCCCCTCCAAATATATTTTCTACGGCTAGGTTTTATTTGTAGTTATCATGTAAAGTAATTTATAATCACATTATATAAGATTCCTTTTAAAACTTATTATTTTGTAAGTGGTTTAAAATTAAGAAATCTAACGAATGAAAATATATAGAAAGTTTAAGTCCTAAAGATTCTTACAAAATGGTCAGGAATTTTTTTCGAACTCTTACGTTTTAAGAAACATATATATAAATAATTTAAACCTCAACAATATATATGATCTATTTGACTCCAACCCTAACGTATCCTACGACCCACCACAGATTATCAAACATCAATAAGTATTAGCAAAAAAGGAGAAATGGAATAATTTTTACCTTACAAAAATTTCAAATTGATTGCTCTTGCTTCATCTCAAAAGAAGCCTTCTATAGTACGTAGATGGCTTCTTTAAAAGTTAATTTAAGCAATATTAAAATTAAGCATACACCTACTCCTAATTAGTCCCATTAAAGAACGTTACTCATTATAAAATATTACTTAATTGTCTTATAGATTCTTCTTTAAACAGTGTCCAAGAAGCACCTTGTTTCGCCTACTAGGTTACATTTCAATCTCCTGGTGACTCTTTCAAATATCATTCGTACAAATTGCAATTGTACAAATAATATTTGCCCACTTAGCAGGCACAAACTGTTTTTTCACACATCTATTAAGTTAATATTCTCTCCATAAATATGACTAAACATTGCATTCGTATAGTAAATTACATTAGCTTTATAACTTCATTTTTTCAACAATATTGGTTATGTAATTGTTAATAATAATACTTCTAGCAATAAAAATTTTGTAAAAAAATCACCATTAATTTCTTGTATAGCTGTCATTCTTTGGTGAGTCTGTTTCTTTCTTAATATAATTATTGCTCATTTTGACCAAGATGTCGGTTTGTTTCGCCACTTAAGTCTGCTTCTTTTATTTCACTAGTACGAGCATACGTAGTAAAGGTGCGTATTCTGTAAAAAGAATTCTTAGTGAATCCCTAGGACTGACCCAAAGGTTCTTTTCCTTTAATACGTTTTATGCTAACTAAACAAGTATAAAATTTACAGCTATAAAACAGAACAACCTACTGCTCCTGTGCAGTAGGTTGTTCTATTGAGAATATGAATATGGTTTTAGCTGTTCATAAGAGCTACTTTTTCTTTCCCATCACAGAGAACACCTCGAACTTTACAATATTCACCTACACACTTCGATTTATGAGAGAAAGTTACTTGTCTATAACTATCTTATGCCTTATATAAATCTTACAACTAACAGTACTAAATCACTAAAAATAATGAAAGCCCCTGTAATTATCAGTAATCCCACTGATTTTTTATGCTTTTATAGAATAAAATTTACCTTTTTACCTCGATTTTCAATCCTTTTAAAGTGCTATACATTTATATTTAAAATAAATATATTGAATAGAAATAATGGTATATATTAGTATAAAAGAGTCTGGGTATATATAACCACTAAGAAATTATAATACGTAGTTTATAAGTTAGACTATTGTTTATTTAAATTTAAAATTGAATTTAGATAGATATAGCGTGAAACAGAGAGAGGCGGATTTACATGGAATTAGATTTTGATTCAACTATAGAAAACTTTATTAAGAAAAATAAAGTTAACAATTCAGAAGAAGAGTATGTAAAGGATTTTAAGCAGAAGGCAGAAAGGTTCTTAGAACAAAGTAAAATTAAAAACGCATCAGATGTCAGAATGATTTTATTGAGAATGTTAGGTGATTATCAATATTATTCTAGATTATACATAGAGGAAATTTTCAAAAATTTTTATGATTATTTAGTCCAAAGGATAAAAGAAGAAAGTACTATTTATAGTCCTATATCTAGTGAAAAAGATTTTACTAGAATGAATAGTTCCTACTTTTATTTACAAAAGTTTTTAGAGATTAATGATTTGTCAAATGAGCAAGCTATAAACTTAAGTTCTTTGTATTTAGATACTAGTAATAGATATTATAGAAAAACTTTAAGTCACTATAATGAAAAACAAAAGAATGGAGTTAACCAGCAAGAAAGGGAAATAAAAAAAGTGTACAGTAAATTGAGATATATTGATACAGTAGTATTTATTGATGACTTTTCAGGTACTGGAGATACAATAAGAAAATTTTTAAGAATAGCTGCTGAGATGGTTAAAGATAAACAAGTTATAGTATTTGTAATTCATATAACTGAGAGAGCTATAAAAATTATTAATGACTCGTTTGAAGAATTTGGATATAAGAACGCAAATTTAATTTTCGAACATAAAAGTAAAAGTTTCTTTGAAAATTATACTGAGTTAAAAGATGTGAGAGATAAACTATTAAAATTTGAACAAGAGGTACTTGAAAGTAATCACCCATTAGGTTTTAAAGAGACAGAAGCTCTTGTAACTTTCTATAGAAATTGCCCTAACAACACTATTAGTAGTTATTGGTGGAATGAAAATGATGAATGGGAAGCGCTGTTTCAAAGAAAGAATAAAATCTTAGATTTTTTTGGTGAAAAGAAATTAAAAGAACTATACGAAGCAATACGATATAATCTATCCTTAATTATTCCTAATCACTTATCGAAAAGATATGATATTAAAGAAATTCTTCATTTGCTTTACCTAAAAGAATTTCCTAATGATAAAGAAGACTTTGAAATAAAGAAAATATTGGGGTATAATGATAAACAGTTATTGGAACAACATGATAAATTATTAAGCAAAGAGTGGATCGATTCCCAGAATAATTTGACTTCAAAAGGTGGAGAAATCTTAGACGAATTAGAATTGAAAAAGGCTGATTTTTCAGATTTGACAAGAACCAAAACTTTACAAGTGGCTTCGGATAGTCTTTCTTTTGATGATGAATATATACCAGTTCGATTTCCGTAAATTAGGGTGTAAGAAAGACGAGTCGTCTTTCGAATAAGCAATGTTTCAAAATTCTTATCCAGTATGGCTACTAATTTGAAACGAAAAGCGTGTTCCAAATTACCTAACTTACAAATTAAAGTTCGAATTTGCAAGTTAGGTGAATAAGTAATGTAAGATTCAATGGTTTTATCAGTAATTTATACTTTGCTTAATAAAAGGGATGGGATGGAATGGATTTAGAAGTTTTAAAATCTAATATGATTAAAAAAAATATACCATCAGAGGATATTGAGACTACTATATCTTACGCCCGTACTCTAAAAGATAATGGTGTTCCAATAATCTTTGATATTCAACATTTGAGAAGACTCTTAAATATAACTACATCTGATTTTAAGAGATTATATTATGCTAAAAATCAGCAGTATAAAACTGTAGAGGTTCCTAAGAATAATGGGTCAGGTAATCGAATATTATCTATCCCATCAATTGATTTGAAGTATATCCAAAGATGGATACTAGACAATATTTTATATAAGATAAAAATTAACGATTACGCGGTTGGTTTTGTAAAAGGTAAATCAACAGTTGTAAACGCTAGTTACCATATAAAACAAGAATACATTTTAAAAATGGATATTAAAGATTTTTTCCCTACTATAACAGGTGGTAGAGTTTTTGGTTTGTTTAAAACCTTGGGTTATTCGCCTAGTGTCGCTATTGCTTTAACTAATTTATGTACTTATAATGGCTCGTTACCTCAAGGTGCTCCTACGAGTCCGTATATTTCTAATTTGATTTGTAGAAATTTAGACATGAGGTTAAATCTTCTGTGTCAAAAAAGAAACCTAAAATATTCAAGATATGCAGATGATATTACTATATCAGGTGGAAGAAAAATAAAAAAAACTATTACTTATGTTGAAAAAATCCTCGAAGAAGAAGGATTTACTGTTAATCAAAACAAAACAAAAATTATTTTTAAAAGTAAGCGACAACAGGTTACCGGAATAGTTGTTAATGAAAAATTATCCGTTCCAAAATACTTATATAAAAATCTAAGACAAGAAATTTATTATATAAATAAATTTGGATTAGAGTCTCACCTACATAAAAGAGGTTTAAAAAATAAATCACATGTAAAAGAACATTATTTTGGATTAGCTAACTATATTTTGATGATTGATCGTAAGAAAGGTCAAAAAATATTAAGCCAGTTAAACGCTGTAGATTGGAATATTAGAAGAAATACGTCCATAAACCGGTTGGATTAGCCCTATAACCTGTTACCTGAAGGAAACTGACTGAACATGTTTTTTATAAAAATAACTTTCCTCTTTTTATATTTGTATGTAGAACATAAAAGCACCTTCTAGACAGAAAGGTGCTTTTTTCACCATAATTATTTATAAATAAAAACTTAGTTAATTGGCGATTTTGAAATACAGAGAAACGCTCTCTCTCTGATGAAATGAGCTTTTGTTTTGCTAAAGTTGCCCATTCGATGCAACTTTGAGCACTTTAAAAACCGTTTGTTAATCCATATTTAGAAAGAAATCAAAGTCACTTGTTATTTGAACTACATATTCCACTTCATGACTATGAGTTCCCTTGAGTATACGATTATTTACTTTTTTCCTGATTCATAATAATAGTTACTTAAAAACCTCCTTATCCCTTCTTTATCCCTGTAACAATCACCCTCCAGACTTTGGACTTTCTGAAAGTCACCTTGAAAGTAAATCTCAGGTTCTACACCCCTTTTATCACTTTTAGGGTATTTAAATAACCCTGCTTTTTGATAATACATCAATATCTCTTCTTTGCTTAGTCTAGTAGATAGCCTTACTGACGCAATAACTCCCCGATAACCACCACTACCACCAACAAGATGTTTGCCATTAGCTTGCTCATCTTCAATAACTTTCGTTTTAGGTGGAATGGGATATTTAAATAATTGTTCAGCAAAATCATTAGAGACCCTGTCCTTATCAGTCCAATTTGTCAACCCTAGAACTAATACTAAAGTTAATAGTATGGCTACTAAAAGCAGCATTCCTAACTTGCTACATACTGTTTTCCTTATAAAATTCATATACAAGAGACCTCTTCTGCTGCGTTTTACTTGTTTAGATTTCAAAATTTACTTACTGATTTTTTCTGTATGGCGACAATCTGGAAAAGAGGAACAGCCAAAAAAACGAGTACCATTCCCATCTCGTACGACTAGATCCTGCCCACATTTTGGACACTTACGAGGATCTGGCGTGATATTTTCAAAGATTTCTCGTGCCTTAAAAACAGGATTTATTTCATTAATAAACTTTTGAAGATCCGTACGATCCACTAAGGTCACATCACATGCAGCTGCAAGCTCTTTCGCTTGTTTCGTAAAATAACTATTGGTCACAACCCACGCCTGATTCGCTTTATAATACGCTTTTGCCCCATACACTTCTTGTACAGCTGAAATACTGACCCGATTTTTAATTCCATATCGTTTAGCTTGAATCACAATTTTTTCTTTGCCTTTCATCACTAAATCAGCCCCAAAGTCACCAGACTTTTTGGTTACTTGAGGTTTATATCCTAACTGTTGGAAAAGGGCCTGCAAATAAATTTCAAACTGATAACCATCCATTTTATCAATATAGGGCATACCCGATTGGGCTAACTCTTTCATATACCTCCGTTCACGAAGGACACGGTAAGCAAATTGAGAGAGTTTCACTAAAATCATGATAAGAAAGAGGTAAAATACACCTTGAAACACGTTATCCATTCATTGAAAGCTCCTGTTCAGTTTGTTTATTCCGGAGACGTGATGCCACAGGTTGAATGCTTTTTCCATTCTTCTTTAACTCGTCGTTCCAATCTTTTGCTCCCTTTGGAATATCTACTCTTATTAAATCAGCATTAACGATTTGGTTCATTTTGTCAATAAATTCTTTTCCTCCTTGGTCGTTATCGACAGCTAACACCATTTCTTTAATGCATAACCCTTCTTTTCGAGCTTCAATATAAGACTGAGCAACGGTTTTAGGCTTTAATCCATTCATACTAACGAGTCGTGTGTTTTGTAAGCTATTCTCCTGAATACTCCAATAAGAAAGCAAATCAATTGGACTTTCAAAGAAATGAATCTTATTTGGGCGACCAACATCAATTGAAAAGCCTGTGTGTGGGTTATCGTTCGGTAAGACTTGTTTAAAGGAACCACGCTTATTATTTATAGAGGCTGTGCCTTGCCGATTCGCCCCAATTACTTTTCCTTTACCTCCATGCTCACGCCACTTAAACACCACATTATTCCGTTTGTCCTGGGCGATTAAATCTTTTTGAAGGAGCCAGTCAACTAGTCGAGGATCTATTTTACGCTCTTTTATGAGATAATCTTTTACTTTGTTTTGATCCTTTACTTCTAACTCTTTTGGATAGCGAAAAGGCTCTTTTGATGGTGAAACCGACGGTTGTTCATGCGACTGAGAAAGCTCTTTGTAATTGCCTTTGTTGATATCTAATACGGCTTGTGGAAACGACATCCCATAATACATTCGAGCGAAACTGATTGCTCCATATCCCGTTTTATTCCGGCTGTTCCAAGCGTACATATTTCCTTTGATAAGTAAGCTATCATGTTCCGTATGACGATAATACTTTCCTTCTTTTACAAAGGTTTCGCCTTTGGCTTCTAGATACGACAACAAATCAACATCTTGTGCTTTCATGATTTCCCCCTCATTGACGTGTTTTCGTTCTCCCACCTAATCCCTCCTTCTCTTTCACCCTATGAAAAAAGAGGACTAAATATAATATTTAGTCCTCTTACCTTTTTGAAACTTTTGCCATTTTTAACGTTCTATTTCTTGTTGGTCTTTCTGTTTTTTTGAAGAAAGTGCTCCATTATTCCGTGCAAAAAACTTTGTAAATCCATTTTGTGATTTCTCTTCTTTTTTCTGCTTGTCGTGATTCTTTTTCTCTGTGTCCAAAGCCTTTTCGAGCTTCGTTAACTTCTCACGTTGAGAATCAGTCAAATTAAGCTCTTTTAATTCCTGCAGCACTTCTTTTTTCAATTTGTACACCTTGTCAAAGGAATGCTTTTGTTCAAATTCTTTCATTTTGGCCACACGCTGCTCTTTCTCTTGAAGTGTTTCTTGCTTAAGCTGCTTTTCGACAGGAGCTTTTTCTGCTTCAGCTTCCTTTTTCTGCTTCTTTAGAAGAATCTTTTTCATCTGATATGCCTAATTGGGCTAACAAACTTTGTTTAAATAGCTGCTTATACTGTGTTTCTTCACTAGGCTGCTGCATAACCTCTAGTACTTCTTGTTTGTAATCTTCTTGATATCGGTCCTTCTCTTGTGTCTGTTTACGAGCTTGAAACTGATGAGAAAGCTCATTCTCCATGCCTTTCAATTGGTCGGAGGTGAACTGCTTTTCCTTTAAGGTACTTGATTTCAACATGACATAATCGTTTTCTGCATTCACACGGGCTAACATGCTATCAATATCTTGGGGTTTCTCTTTATCATGAGCCTGTAAAAACGTAATATAGCTTGTTTTGAGCTGCGTTTCTCGATCTTTCTCTAAAACAGGATTCACATCATGACTTCTCAAAAAATCAACTGTTGCTTCGCTTTCATAGGCTTGTTTTTGTCCTCTTTCATCGGTGGAAACAAACAAAACCTGCGGTTTTTCTTCCCCTATAGCTGATTGTGTTAAGTAAACAGCACCAGAAGGAATGTCTTGCAGCTGTTCACCACTGATATTGGCCCAGCCTGCTTCGATTTTTTCATTTTGTGGGTATTTCATGAACTTCTTTAATTCTCGTTTATCGGAAACAAGCGTTTTAAATTGGTCATTTGAAAGAGATGTTACTTTTTGCATGATCGATTCCTCCATTTAATTCATATTTGGACATAAAAAAAGAGAGCATGTACGCTCTCTCACCTTTCTAGCTCCGGTTCTTCTTTTTTTCGTCTAGCTGTACCTGTACGTTTTTGGAGTTGCATTTGACTGCCCACTTCCATACGGTCTTGAAAAGTGAGAGATTGTTCTTGAACTTGACCATTCATGACCCCCTTCTCGTTTTTAATGATGTTCGAATTGAACTGATGCTCAAGTTTTACGACTTCTTCTTTTGTCATCCATCCATTTTTAATCGCTTGTGTTTTGGTTGAATAATACTTTTTTTCAGCCGTGACACGATCTAATATGCTATCTACATTTTGTAATGATTCCTGTTGCTGCTTTTGTTTATAATCTTCATACCCTTCTTTCATTTTCTCTTGTACATTTTCAGATGAGAGAGGATCTACTTGCAGCTGTTTTTCATCGTTTTTTTCTAGTGACTGATTTTTTTCTCGTTCTTTTACTAAGGTATCTTCAATTGTTTCGATAAACCCAACGGACGTTTCATGCACTTCTTTTAAAAGCTTTGTTTTATCTTCAAAGGTCTTGCCTTTCGTCCAGTGCGACAGGTAATCTAACGAATAAGAAGTGGTATCGATTCCAAAATAAGAGGAAACCGTATAAGCTGTCATTTCTGCCTGAAATTCTTTTTCGGCAGCTGTATAGTTTAGATGTGTCTCTTTTGTATGAAGTTTCGCGTGTGATAATTCATGCAAAAGTGTTTTCACATTTTGACGTTCAGAGTTACGAGGATTTAGTGCAACTTCTTTAGTTAAGGTGTAACTAACTCCCTTTGCAGCTCCAAGCTCCTCTTTTGGTTGAATAATAGAAATACCATTCTTTTCAGCAATAGTTTCCATTCCCTTATAGAGTGCTTTGTAGTCCTCCACGTTACCTTCTAACCAACGATTCGGGAATATCTTAGGTAAATCACTCGCCTTTGCGTTTGTCTGCGCCAGATCGAAAACATGGCCGACTGAGAAATACAGTCGACCTTGAGTAACTTCCTTTTTTCCATCCTGTATCAGTTTCTTTTCTTGAGGAGTGGCTTTACTAATCGACTTCCATTTCCCGTTTTTATCTTTAAATTTAGGAACCGTTTTGTTTGGAACAAGGATCTTAATGCCTTTCTCCCCTTTATTAACAGAGAACCCCTTGTCTTTCCAAAATTTAAATGAGCCAACAGCTTGAGCACCAAAGAACTGTTCTTGAATCAGCGCTGTATTTGACATGGAGTATTGATAAAACTTACCCATGAAAGATAAATAGTCTTTTAGTTCTTCGGCAGAATGAAAATGCTGCTCAATTTTTTTCTCCATTCCATTTGTTAGCTTCTCGACTTCTTTACGCTTATCTTCCACGGATTTTTTTGCATATGTTTTACTCATTTTCATCCTCCTCTTCTTGATAGGAGATCCCCTTTAACTCTTCAAGCTCTTGTTCATACCAAGGTTCTTCTAAATCCACAAAAAGCTTCTGTGTTTTAATATTCATTGGCACCAACATATTTTCTTGATGCACCACATATTGATGAAACTCCTTCGCTTCTTCTGGACTTAAATTCACCTCCACCTCTTTGTCTTGATACTGGACAATGGCATGATCCTCTCCTACAGCTTTAATCGAAGCTAAAACTAAATCTTTGTTAAAAAACATAATATGTCATTCCTCCTCTACATGTTTAAAACTATCTTTATATAAATCCATCATTAAGATGGTTGTTTCCCTTTGGACTCTTCCCAATCAATCCGTTTTTGACGTTGATTTGCAATACGCTTCTCAACAGCCTCCTTCGCAACCTTTGTGCTATCTAACTCTTGTAAATCGGTTGTCATTAATCCATCAAAACCGTGATGGAAGAAAAGACCGTTCATATATTCAATCAAGATTTGTGTGTGTTTATCAGCACTATTTGCCCCAAGACGAATCTTTGTTAATTCATCTTTTAAAACCTGATGTAAGTTATTGCTGACCACTTCCGAAATATATTGCAACGACCATTCATTACTTTTAGTTTTTTTATGCTCCATACAGATCTGAGCAATAGCCTCACCCGTAAATCCAATATTATTTTCTTCCATATATGTTTGAATATATTGTTTTGTTTCCTCATCCAGTGATAATTTCATACGTTGTTTATTCATTTAATAACTCCTCTCTTCCTGACGATGATGTTCAATTTCTTTTTGCAATCGTTCATAATGTTGTTGGTTTTTCCAACTTTCATATTCTGATTTAAATGCTCGCTCCATCTTTTTTAGTGCAAAATGCATAGAAACATGTTGATTAAAACTTGCAGGACGCTTTGATTGTTTCTTACTTTCTGCCATTCTTTTAATCTGTTGCTGCTGCTTATCATACTCTTTCATTTCTTTTAAAAAGGCGTTCCCCATTCGCTTATAAAGATCATCTATTTTTGTTTGCTTATAGTCCTTGTATCGCTTCTCATCTCCTTTTCCTTCACCATAAGCTTTCTTTAATTCCTCTACTTCTTTATCTAATTTTCCAAGTAATTGTTGATACTCATGGTTATAATACTTTTCAATGTATTTGTGACTCAGCACATCAATAAATGGCTTCATTGGCTTTAAAGTTCGGTAGCTATATTGCCACTGCCTTTTATCTTCTGGAAGATGATTATAAATTTGGAGAAACAATGGTTGAATGTCTCGATTCTTCCACCTTAATGAAGAATCCTGCTTCTTTTTCCCAACCATATCATTTCGAATTAACTCATTTATTTTCTGCTGCTGCTCACCTCGATTTAAAATTTGATTTACAACTGTTGACTTCATCGCATCCAATGTCTTAGGCTTTCTTTTGCCTCGCTCACGTGTAGGTTGTGGTTCTACTGTCGCAATATGAATATGAATGTTCCCCGTATTATAGTGTATGGCAGCTGACCAAACAGCCGACTCATTTAACCTTTCCCTTTTAAGCATTTCCTTCATAGACTGACGGGTAATGTCCATTAATTTTTTCTCATCCACTGTATGAGTATGAGCATCATATAAACCATTTTCTTGGAGCCAAGGATTATGAAATGTGATGACATCTTGCCACATAATGCTGTTATTTTTTTGCGCTTTTTCAAACAACTTTTTTAATTGTTTTTTCTCTACATCATTCAAGTGATTGGATTGTTGAGTAAACAAAGAAGATGTTTTATCAGGGTTATCCATATAATCTTGATAAAGAGTAAACAGTTTCTCATGTACTTCCTGTTCTTTTTTCGCCTCATCACGATCTACATAATCAACATAATCTTGAAAAGCTTTTTTATCAGATGTGACAAACTTTGTTTTTAATACTACCCCTGGTGTGATCGTTGATTGATTCATTTTTTATCGTCCTTTTGATAAAAATACTCACGCATCTCCATTAAATTTTTAGTGAGTGAATACTGAATATTTCTTTCTGAGCGATTTACTTCATCTCTTATATCTTTTAGCTCTTCTTTTAAAAGAGATTCTATATTCTTCGGAACAGATTCTTTAATAGAGAGCGAATGATTCTCTTCCTTATTTTTTAATTCCTCATGTTCCTTACATATTCGAGCAATGGCATCGCCAGGAAAACGAAAATGATGTTCTTTCATATAATCACTAAGGTACTGATCGGTTTCTGGATCAAAAGAAACCATACGTCTTTGTTTTATCATTCTTCATCCTCTCCCATCATTTCTTGAATAAATCCATTGATTGTTTCAATTGCAACTGCACATTTTTCCATCATCTTTATATTTTTATAGATGATATTTTCGAGTTCTGCTTCACGTTCTTTTTGTTCCTGAAAAACAGCCAGTGTTTCAACCTGACCTTTTAAGAATTCCTGACGGGAAATCTTTTTTTCTTTTGCAATTTCATCTATTTTTTTTACGGCAGTTGGATCAATATCTCTTAAAAGAATATCCATAACATTCGTTCCTTTCCTGTAAATTGTGGTTCCCCACTACAAAAGAGAGAAGAGCATAAGGGGTTTTTGCTATCACAGGGTGTGATAGGCTAGGCAGAGCCTAGCAAAACCGTGATATCAAAGAAAGTCGCTGAATGTCCCCTTTGCGTCCCCTTTTTTTGAGTGTACGTCCCTTTTACGTCCCCTTTTAAAATCCCGATGTCCCCTTTATGTCCCCCTGTTTTGGAGCCATGTCCCCTTTGCGTCCCCCTGTGTTTTTTCACTTCATGGCTAAATCTTGTTGCTTTTCATTCAATTTTTGGAGCTTTTCTTGTAAACTTTTTTGTTCATCTTCATAGAGCTGAATGCTTTCATCGCTCGACTGAATGGCATCCTTTTTCATCACAATTTTTGATTCAGTATCGGCTTTTTCCTCGTCCACTTGGTATTTCATATCACGTTGTAACTCGTTCATTTCTTGTTGCGTTTGGTGCTTATGTTTGGCTTCTACTGTGATTGCTTTTTCATAGTTTTTCATTTTCTTTTTGACAAAATCTTTTTCTAACTCATTAACTAAAAGCGCATATTCTTGTTTGGTTTTTGTTCCTTTTCCTTCTTCACTTTTCGTTTTTCGTTGGTCAGAATAGAGCGTTGTAATTAATGCATGAGCGTCTATTTCCTCTGTTGAATCTGTTTCTGAATCACTCGTTACATCATCTACGTTTACCGTTTCTTTTTCGTCATTTTCTTGATATAGATCAAAGGCAAGTGCTTCCCAATTTGGAGATAGATCGCTGATTCTTACCACATAATATCCATCATCTTCATACAATAAATGAACAGGTAATTTGATGTTTGGATTCGCTTTTTCTTGTGCCACAAAGCTTACTTCTTCTTCATCTGTTTGATCCATTTTGATGACCATATCCAGTGAGCCATTAGCCGGATGATACACACGATTCTCAATGGTTACGGTTCCTGTTATGTTAGAAGAAATGGCCTCATAGGTTTTGGTATGATACAACGGATCTTCTGTTTTTAAGTAGAATTTTGATGTCAGTAAGGATAAAAAACCGATAAAGAAAAAGATCAACATTGCTGTATACTTCCATGACCGATTGCGATTTAAATTAAATCGATAATCTTCAAATTGCTTTTTAAATGCCACCTGCTCCACCTCATTTCATGATTTCTGTTTTCAATTCTTCAATACTATAAACCGTCCATTTATTCTCTTCTTTCCGTAGAGAAACTTTAATAATGTCATGCGTTTGATCGTCGACATTCTCATCTTTTATGACAAGGTGATTTGTAAATTCTGCAATGACTTCCACCTCTTCTTGCCCTCCATCATATTGTTGAACATATAGCTGTACATCGTTTGGATTCGATGTGTAACTATCTCCATATACGAACTTTTCAGAAGGATAAAATTGCTCATAAAGTTCTTTGTCCATGATTGATTTTGCAACCTTTTTCCGTTCCTCAAACCCTTCTTTTTCACGATGATAGGACACATCGATGAATTGATGAACCGTATTTAAGTAATCTCGTTTTTGTTGTTCTTGGGCAGAAGAGCGAACTTCACTTAGTTGTTTTTTTAACTCTTTATTTTCTTCTTGTAAGCTCTCATTCGTGACTTGAATTTGTTTCGAAGCTGTTGTGTTGGAGATATTGTGGTTCAGGTAAATGTTGTAAATGGTTACGCCTGCCACCACAACGGCAAGCGCTCCAAATAGTAGTGCTGCTTTATTTTTCATCGCCTTTTCTCCTTTTAGAATCGTTTTACTCTTCCATTAAATCGTTCACCAAAATACGTTCCTTTTGCCATACTTGCGATGGCTACACCTGTTTTTCCTTGGCAGCCTAAAAACTGATTATTGCCAACGTATATCCCAACGTGACCGTCTATCTTATAGGTATCAAAAAACACCACATCCCCAGGCTTCATGTCTTTTGGATTGATTGCTTGCCCTTGTGTTTTGAGTGTATCGGTTGTTACGCCCGACATTGGACCGACATTCATTCCTACTTGCTCGAATGCCCATCTGACAAAACTTGAACAATCAAAACGTCCTGCGTTAATATCAGATTGAGAGCGCCCACCACCAAATACATAGCGTGTTTTACCAATCAACGTTTTGCCTGCGTCAATCACTTTCACACCCGATTTAACGCCACTTCCACCACTCGCAGGAGCAGCCGGTTTTCCATCTGCTGTAATCGTTCCTGTGTAATATTTCAGCACCGCATCAACATATTTGCTATCCCCATAGCAAGCTTGATACGGTACCATTTCAGGACGTACACAGTGATAAATCCCTGTATGTTTTACCTTTTGATATTGGATTTGAGAAAATTTAATGGCTAATTCTGGTGTATATTTGCCCCCATTTTTCATAACGAAATTGATAAAGCCACCGCCAAAGTTGTACGACTGAAGGCAAAGCTTCAAATCATAATGAGCCTTTTCTAGGACACTTTTAAAATGTAAAACTCCTTTATCGACCGATAATTCAGGACTAGAAATACATCCAACTGATCCACAAAACGACTCACTACTTTGCATCGGATCGTTTCCTCTTCCTCCACTTTCTTGCATCATAAGTGCCATCATAATTGGCACATACGAAGCGTCTAGCCCATGTTTTTGTGCGTACTTTTCAAGCAAGGGTTGATACTTCATGACCTCTGGTGACACATTAGCTGTTCCTACACCAATGCCTCCGCCTTCAATCTCTGTTACCTCACCTTGTTGACTGTCTTTTTCAAATTCACCTGTAATGGCTACAATCGTACTCATGATTAAGAGGCCCGATAATCCTAACAGGATCAACGTGCCTCCAATCAAATATTTCTTTGGAATGAGCTGTAAAACGATATGCAAGGCTTATGCACCTCCACCGTACAGCACTTTTTCTTCCTCATCGATTTCAATATGAAACAAAATGTTTTTTACGGACTTAATACAAAGCAGCACATCCCCAATTGGTAGCTTCGGAATTTCAGCCAATTCGCTGTCCGTAATCCCTGTTTTAAACACTCGTTGAATCGTATCTAAGTTGTTGTCATCTTGCTGCATGATGAATTTATATTGCGTTAAATCAAAAAGCTTTTTAATTTTTTCAATCGCTGTTTGTTCGGAACCATCTGGCACAAAGTCACTGATTAAATGACTTGCGTAAATCAATCCTGCAAAGTATTTTCGAGCTTCTCGACTAAACTCTGTTAAGAAATCTAAGGCATGTTCATTGCCCTTTTTCGTGTTCACAATGTGGTGCGCCTCGTCGATGACAATCAAATAACGAATGGCATCTTCAAAGGATAATGTCCCTTTCGTGTAGGCTGCCAATTGTGGTTCTCCATTCTGGAGCATGCCATCCCATAATAAACTCATGACATTGAAAAGCTGCGCCTGTGCAATTTCATCTTTTAATTTTGATAAATGACGGATAGAGAAGAATACCACTTGTTCGTCATTAAAATCTTCAATTGTCGAAATGCCATCAAACAAATGAGCGTACGTTTCAACCAAGTTTTCAATGTTAAGTTCGATTAGTTCAAGTCTACGTTTTCGATACTCTCCTAAGTTCGGATGGTGCTCTCGTGTTTTCTCATCTGCATATAACTCTTTTCGAATGAGCTGTAGAAACTCACTAAAGGTTGGGTAAGCTTCCGGTGAAAGACCTGTGATATGATTACTTGCGCCTTTTTCATCGTTCCATAACTGCTTTTGGATATAGAGTTTACGAAGTAACTTTTCGTACTCTTTTAATTCATCATCTTTTGCTTCTGGTGCGATAAAGCGATAAAAAACGGTTAGTTTGGATAAATGCTGCGTAAAGCTATTAATCTCATGTTCATGTGTTTTAAATACCTGTAAGGGATTAATTTGCCCTTCTGATCCATCTAGCGCAATCTGTTTTCCCCCTAATTCTCTGACGAGACTTTCAAACTCTCCTACAATATCAAAGCCACGAATCTTATAGCCTTTAATGGCATTATCCGTGGTGACTTTCTTTAAAAATGTGGATTTACCTGCGCCCATCAATCCCATCAACACTGCATTATAACTTTTACGTTGTTGATCTTTATGAAACAAATCAAAGATGACGCTGCCACCTGTGCGAGTTGTCCCTTGATACGTACCATATGGATCATCTAAGTGGGTAAAATGAAAAGGAAACCCTCCGGCTAGTGCTAATGCGGGGATTTCCTTTCCTTTTCGCTTATTAGGATACTTCTTTTGTATGTCAAAATGCGTCACTAACGATTCCCACTCATACTCTTGTTCATTTAAGAAAATGGATCCTCTGAAGTTATGCGTTTCAAGGTGATGAATGACTTCTTTTAATCGCTTTTCTAAGTCAGGAATCGTTTTTTCTGCAATATAAATGCGAAGGTGTATTCGTTTGATCACTTCTCCATTTGTGACTTGACGGTATAACTCTTTCATATCTAAATACTGTTCTTGTGCATCCATACGATCAATGTTTTCTTTGGCATTCACATGCCGTGCATTTTGTTCCGACATATTTTTATTGATCGCTTCTACGACTTGTTTTCGCTCATCGCTCACCACATCTAAGGTAGTAATGGCATTTGGCATGTTCATAATCGGCTCCAACCAAAAATCATTCACGTTCGTTGGGTACTCATAAATATGAATACAAGTCGAATATCCATCACCATTTCGAACGAGGTTTTCTTTAAAACTTATCCCTCCTTGTGGTTGAATCTGTGCCACAAAATGAGGATTGTATCCTTTTTTCTGCTTAATCTCTTGAGGTGTTTTCTCTTTTTTACGAAAAGGTAATGGCATCATCGATTTATCATCCTTTCTTATTGTTTATTGCCAAGCTTGGCATTTTGATTGTAGAGTTTGTAAAGAAGATTGATTTGTTTTTCATCCGAAACAGGGAACAGAGGTACAGCCAGTTGAATATCTCGCATAAATTGATCTTTTCGTTCTTTTACAGTGAGTTCAGTTGGTCCATATAGAAAAAGAAAGTATTCTCGATTGGTTCGCCCCCATTCTAAATATTGAAGCTCTTTTAATTTTTTTCGTAAGAACCGAAGAGATAACGCATTTGGGGCTTCTCGAATCTTCTTTTCCAGATACTGTTGCTGCTTTTGAGTTGAAACAGGCAAGTTTAACGAGATAATCTTAAAAGGATCTTTATCGCCCTGGTATGTTTTGGCTAGTGTATAAATATTGCGTCCTGCCTCTTGGTCATGCATGGCATTGATATCTGTACTTTGAAGCTGCCAGATCCCAAAAAAGCCACCATCATCTTTTAGCTGAAATAATCCACTATCCGTTTGATCGATGATGGGAATGATATCGGCTACACTTTTCTTTACCTCCGGTAATTTCTCTTTCTTCTTATCCTTTGAAGGTTGTAACAGAGAAAAAAGATTCTTTTTCTTTGCACGAGCGATCTGTTTATCCATCTCTTTTTCGTCAAAAAGAAGCGATGTCGTTGCTATCTTCTCTTTAGGAACAGCTGGGATGAAGGTAGGACTCTCTTTTTCTAGTATTCTTTCATCAAATAATGCCATCTATCATATCCTCCTTGTGGCTTTTAAATAAGCTTCACTCAAAACATTAGTAACACCTATAGATAGTCAAAGAGAAAGGGCATGTTTCGCAAAAAACAAACGAAAACATGCCCTAATTGAATAAAGTAAGGATTTAAATAAAATATGGATTATTCAAATCATTATTGTTAATCACCACATCCGCGCTAAATTGTGGTTGATGTTCATCTAAATAGATTTTTGACGCTGCATGATACCTTTTAATAAACATTTCCTCGGCCTTTTCATAGCTTCCACAGGCCTGCTCTTCTCGTTTGGCCCCCCTTTTTCTAGCTAACTCAAAGTCAGTACTAACGAATATTTTAAAATCATATAGGTTGCATAATTGCTTTTTAAATAGAAAAGTTCCATCTACAATTAAAATCATGTCCTTAGTTGCTAGTTGAATATTGGGTTTAACATATTGG
>NZ_JAQMYN010000017.1:0-55676 GCF_028369225.1 Priestia sp. AB | reverse complement strand
AGTATTATCAGAAATAATATATGAAAAGGCTTTTTATAGAAAAATAAGTAAGCACCTTGATAAAATAGGGGTGCTTTTACGTGTTTATTTCTTCTTTACCATCCAGTAATTCTTTCTTTAACATATCAAAGTCTCTTTTAGCTACTTTTTCAATCTTATTAAATAATTCATCACCTTTGATTAATCCTTTCTCTTCTAGTACTTCTTCTAACGCGTTAAATCTTACTCTAGATAAAACAACCTCATTTACGGCATTTACCATCAACTTCTGATCTTTTGTAAATTCTTTTTCTTGGGCGGGTTCTTGCTGTAACTTAATTCTAAATACGACCTTTGTGTTATCTGATATCTCTGCTGCTTGATAGAAAGTACTGTGTGAAATATTTTTCATTTTAAGTTTCTCATTTGTATCAACAATAGTAAGTTCAAAATGGGGGCTCTCGAAAAAGAAGTCATATAAGTTATAATCTTTTTTTCCTATAACCGAAAATGCAAAACCAATCTTTTTTAGCTGCTCACCTGTGGTGGAATGTGTAATTGTTTTTTCTTCAAAATTTTCAACGTTAAATTCAACATTATTAATAATTAATTGTTTCAATTCAACCACCTCTTTATCATTAATACGACGAGTCTTAAAAGATTCCCTGTTTTCTCAAAATAAAAAAGGACACTGATAAATTAGTATCCTTAAAGGATTATTTAGAAAAACTTGGGCTTGAAGGATAATTATTGAAGATTGGTTGTAATGTTATATTTCAAGAAAAAAATTATACTGTTTTGTGGTTATATAACAATGGTACTTTTGAAATTAAGGAACAAGATTCATTAGGAAAAGTTAAATTAGTATCACTTTCTGAACTTAAAGTGCCAAAAACATCAGTTTTTTCTAATCTGATGTTTTTTAAGTACTTATAAATTAAGTTTAAATCGTTAAAAAAGATAAATTTTCACGAATGAGTTGTTAACCGTCGTAAATTTTGAAGGGCAACAGAACCTGCTTTAGTTCCATTACCAACTAGAACTAAAGCAGTGCATACTCCAAATGTTGCTAGATTTGAATTAGCAATCAATTGGGCAGAACAGATACGAATATTACTTCTTGCAAACTCAACGGCTTTTACCTCATATTTGAAATCACTACCTTTATAATTACCATAAGAGGGTCTAATTCTAGGTAGATCTCTTCCGTTATCTAAAAACATGTTAGTTGAACCAGAATAAGATTTCATATATAAATTTATAAGCTTGTCTAAATCTTGACTACACTTAATTGTTCTTTTATCTAAAAATCCATAATTACTACCTAGATCAATTAATTCTTTTCTTTTTTTCACAATACACTTTAGTAAGTCTTCTTTTTGACCTACTGGATGAACTATCATTGACATAGTTTCTTCTCACCTCATCGAAATTTTTCAGTCTCTAGGAAATTTAGTAGGTCCATAATAAAAAGATAGAGCCAACAAAAGATATTATGAGCAATATAAGATAAAATGAAAACGGTTTCTACAAAACATATCAAAAAATCACAATAAAATACAAAAATTGCAGACATTAATGAGTTATCTGTCCGAAAAAAGTGTACTTTCTAGTAGTAAGATGTCCTACTTATAATTCAGCATAAAGAGTGGGTTTTTCACCATATTTATAATAAGGATAAATTGCATCTATTAAGTAACAGGAACCTAAAGGTGGTGAGTTTTTATGAAAAACAGGGATAAAAGACGAAAAAAGAAACGTGATTTTTTAAAGGATTACTTAAAAAATAAGTTAGGAAATTGGAAGCCTAGACTTGGCAAAGAACCTACCTCTAACTCTAAGACGACGACTCAAGAAAATAGAAACCTTGATTAGATAATATGTAGGTATAGGTATTCAGAAGTTTTTTACCATGAAAAATAGCCCCCTTTAGAAGTCTAGCTCTAGAAGGGGCTTGCTTATAAGGTGAATTTATTTAACAGCTGCTTTTAATTCTTTTCCCGGTTTAAAAGCAGGAACCTTTGAAGCCGGAATGGTCATTTCCTCACCTGTTTGAGGGTTACGACCTGTACGGGCTGCACGTTCACGTACTTCAAATGTTCCAAATCCAATCAATTGAATTTTTTCTTCTTTCGCAAGTGTGTTAGAAATCGTTTCAAACAACGCTTCCACAGATTTTTTAGCATCTTGCTTTGATAGTTCTGCTTGTGTTGCAACTGCATCTACTAGTTCAGTTTTATTCATATTCAAACACCTCATCCTCTTATTTTAGATCATATGTAGAGATGCTAACATATCATAGCTTCTACACACTTGTCACTTCATAAGGTTAGGTAAAAGGAAGATGAATTTTTAATTTAGCTCAAACTAATATCATATTTCCCAACCGCCTAAATTCTAATAAGCCTTTGCTCCCGTTGAGCAAAGGCTACTTTTTTGAAGAGTTTCTTCTATAAAGTATGTCATTTTGAAAAGACTTTTGTGTAAGTAGAATTATTTGCTCTAAAAGGATGGATCTTTTTAGAGCGACTAATTTTTTATGATTCTTTAGAGAGGCTATCATGAGTATGAACTCTATTAGCAGCAACCACAAACCTTGATTTTCCTTCTTGGCATTCATGAGTTATTTCGATATCGCCACAATAAGGACAAGTGAGGTATCCTCTAGACTGCATATGGTTCGAGCTAATTATTTCCTCAGGTTTAAAAACGTCCATTCTTATTCCATAATGAGTACAAGCAACTTTTTTTATGCCTATCATAGGATTTCTTCCTCCTCCTTCTTATTGTGTATTGGTTCATTATTAGTATATAAGATAGTTGTGGATAATTTAACCTTTTTAGTTAATTCGTCTCAAATATTTAGGAAATTAAATTGTAAAGGAATTATTGAACAAAAGAGTTAAAGATAAATTCTACTTGTATACATTAAGGAATGCATTCTCATCATAACGAACATCAAACTAAAAATAATAAACGTGAGATATCTTTAAAATAACTTATTAAATAAATTATTAATAATTTTTATTTTTAAATATAGATAAAATTCATTATTATATTATTTATAAGAGTAAATGATATAATAATTTATAAAAAATAGTGTTATCATTTATACACACTTTAGAAAAACTACTTATTTGTCGTCATTTAGTGTAAATAATATAACTTTAATAATAAATAAAATACGTTAGCATTTACTTATCGAATTCTAAAACATAGATAAGGTCACTTTCTCAAAAATCATTTACAACATTTATTTTTAACGATATATGTATATGAATCTACAAATCTGGCCAAACTAATAACGTATTCCCCCTATTCCAATAAATTTGAAAATCCTTTGCTGTTAAAGCAAAGGATTCTTTTTTATAAGTGTACTTTATTTACATAATTAAAATTGTCACAAAAAGAATAATGAAAGTAACTAAAGGATTTCCTTTGAGATACATTAAAATAGTAAATTATATTTTACTTAGATATAAATATAACATTGACTTTTATTTATTTTAGTAATAAAATATTTACTATTTATAGGGTGGTGATAGTAATGAATGAAAAGATCGCTAAAGAATACATTACTTTGATACCAAATGTATTTAGTAGTTTTAGTGAGTTAAATAAAGATTCGGTGGAGTTAACACATATACAGAATCATGTAATCGAATTTATGTACATGCAACAAAGACCATTAAATATCAAAGATATTAGTATTGGTTTAAATATAGCTAAACAACAACTCACAAATATCATTAGAGATTTAGAAACTACGGGTTATTTAGTTAAAATTCCCGATACCAAGGATAAACGTGCAGTTTTGGTTTCATTAACTCCAAAAGGTAAAGAAATTGAGAATAAAAAATGGACTGATATTTATCAAAAATTCACCAAAAATTTAACTAAATTAAGTGATGAAGAGAAAATAGATTTAGCCTTCTCTCTTCATAAAGTTAACGTATTATTAAAAAAGATGGAGGATTGAAAAAGAGCTTAATCCTTAAGAGATATAATGTCTAATTACTGGTGACATTATATCTTTAATAATGATAGTAACAGTAATGTTAATCTAATAAGTTGAAAAGACAAAACGTATGTAAGTTGCACATAAATAGTGCAATTCCAATTATATATTATTGGCTGAATAATTTTTTTCGGCTTATTAAAAGTATGAAAAAGGAGAGGTGAATAATATGATTCCATCTCAATTAACCTTTGGGATTTATCCATTAAGCGTAGCAGGAACTCCTTTTGGTCTGGCTGTGGGTCCAAAGGATAACTATGAAAAAATTCAAATGGCAATTCAGGACCTTAAAGGTGATTCCAAAAAGCTATTTCCGAGAAACTATCTCATTTATACAAAGGAATGGGAATCAAAAATGTTAACACTTGCGGATCAATATCTGGATAATGGCTTAATAGGGGACTTGACTATGGGATGTGGAGATTGGACGTCCCAGCAGGATTCAGACATCGAATTTAATAATTGGCTTGATTTTATTCGAAAAGTCATTAAACGGTACGGATCTAACTTGGTTTCTCTTCAAATTACAAACGAACCCAATTTGTCGTTTATGGAAGGTTCGAAGCCATATATACTGCATGCTCTTGTAAAAGGGGTAATTGCAGCAAAAAAAGAAATCCGAAAGCACAACCTACCAATTAAGGTTGGATTCGGTTCGGTGCCAGAAAGCCCGGCGGCAGTTCCACATTTTTGGAAAAACCTCGCTAAGATTGGAGGGGATACATTTATAGATTCTATTGATTTTGTTGGGCATAATTTTTATGTGGATGTGTTCGATGAACAACCACTCGATTTAAAAGAAATACCTGACGCTGTAGAGCACACGCTTCGTAATTTAAGAAAAAATCTTGAAACAGTAGGTATCCCTCCTTCAATCCCTATACGGGTTACCGAAAATGGATGGCCTACAGGAATAAATCCTGTTTCCAATATAAAAAGATCTTACGAGCATCAGGCGAAAGTTCTCGAGACGGTTATTCGAACGATTTATAAATTACACCTAGAACTGAATATCTCACATTATGAGCTTTTTGGACTTCGGGATGCGGATAGTTCTAAAGAAGATCTCTTTCATCAATTTGGAATTATGAGGGATGATTATTCGCCAAAACCTGCTTATGATACATTTAAGAGATTAATACAAGAGATGGGCATTTGAGAAGGGAATAATATATTTTTAGTGACCGCAACGCAATTTATCTAAATTCTAAAAAAAGACTGCATCGTCCTAGTCAAAAGGGCAGTCTTTTTTTCTGTTTTTAGGTTGTATATGACATTAAAAATCACTTTACATAAAACGCGTTCTAGGCAATCTTAACAAAAAAATGAAGCTCATCTAACAAAATTGTAAGCCCATCTTACATTATTGTTAGGTGAGCTTTATTAAATCTCGTATTATAATTAGTTGTAGAAAATATTTACAATTAACTAAAGGGATGAAATATATTGAAGGTAAAAAAAGGCAACCAACCTATTATTATGTTTGATGGTATATGTAACGTATGTAATCATTGGGTCCAATTTGTGATAAAAAGAGATCCCGAAGGCATATTTAAATTTTTGTCTCTTCAATCAGATTTAGCACGTTCATTGATAATAAATCACAATCCGAATAATACGCAATTGAATTCCATTATCTTAATGGATAAAGGTCAAATATATACGGAATCTACAGCAATCTTACGTATCATAAATAAGCTTACCGGACCTATAAGGTTTTTCATTCTCTTTTGGATAATACCTAAAAAAATCCGAGATAGAGCGTATCGTTTTATTGCAAAGAATCGATATCGGTTTTTTGGGAAAAAAGAGAGTTGTCTCGTCCCTAGCAAAGAAATACAAAATAGGTTTATTAAAACGAAAATAGAAAGTGGGAAAATCAATGAATAGAAGTACATTTCTAAAAAAGCTTAGAATGACAATTATCACTACCTTTAGATGGTCTTTAGCATTAACTTTCTTGATTTACGGCATTGCCAAAATCTATCCAGGCCAGTTTTCTACTGGCGACTTTATATATGACTCGACAAAAGACTCAGCAATGCAATTGGCTTGGCACTTCTTTGGATATTCGGATACCTATAATCTTTTTATTGCTTTTGGAGAAATAACAGCAGCCTTATTATTAGTAATTCCAAAGACAGCAACTTTAGGAAACATTATTTATTTACCTATCACAGTAAATATTACTATTCTGGATTTTTGTTTTGAGATACCAGCTCGTTCTGTTACCACATTGTTAACCTTTATGAGTATAGCTTTACTTTTCTTTGAATATAAAAAATTAAAAAGAGTATTTTTTGACTCTCCAGTAACAGCTGAAACGTCTATCCAAACAGGCCTTATGAAAAAGAAGGTGAACATCCAATGATTGTGCTACCTATTATATTGGTCAGTTTGGGAATTTCTGTTTTTTACTATTTTATTCTTAAAAAAGAAGCTTGAGATGAATACAATATACAGATTCAATTAGCATAATCAGCATTCTCGTCAGCAAAGGTATTGATAATATTTCCAATTGGTGTATAGTAAAGGATAATTTTATATATGTCTAAGAGGTGGGATTGCTATGGAAAAGTTAGAGTATGAATGGGTAAAACAAACAAGACAGATTTTACTAGATCAGTGTAAAGAGCTAAATAAAGATGACTTTACGAAAGAGTTTGAATTTGGGTTTAAAAGTATTAGAGACTCTTTAGTTCATGTGGCAGGTTGCTATCACGCTTGGCTAGGTTCTTTTGTTCTTTCAGAAACCTCATTACCACTACTTACAAAAGAAAGAATTAATAATATGCAGGTAGACGATATTCAACGTTATTTCGAACAAGCTGATAGATACGTAAAAAAAATATTGGAGCAATTCACAGATAAATTTGATAAGCCTATCGAAAAAGAGCTTGCTTGGAGAGCAAACAGTGGTCTTATAAGCAAAACACCTCGTCAATTACTTGTCCATTCAATTACTCACGAATCACATCATAAAGGACAAATTGTAGCTATGTTACGTCTACTTGGGCATACGCCTAAAAATACGGACATGTTAGGGTTACCCGTCAAAGAACTTGCCAAATAATAAATTAAGAAATCTTTCCTAAAAGAGCACATGTTTAGAACAACATATGTGCTCTTTGTAAGGTTCATAGAAGGATACGTTTATAGTTAACATAAAACGGCTTCCAGGAAGGCGATTTTCCTGAATGTAAACACAACCACAATGTAAAAAAAGGTCAATTTTATACATATGTTGTAACTTGTTTGAAATAGTCCTGTCATACAGATATGTTATGATTTAGGGGCACTATACAACTAAATAAAGAATATAAGTAACTTAACATTTCATCATTATCAATACACTTTTCAATATGCTTAGTCCTCTAATCCTCATCTATTAGAGGGCTATTTGTTTTTTAAGATAAAAGGAGGGACACTTTGCAGTATATACAACAAGAAAAATTACATGCAATTAAAGAAACCATTTTACAACGAAAAGAAAAATTAGCTGAAAATAAAAGACTAGATCTTGCAACGTCTCATAATATCTATACAGAGTTGACTACTTTTCGCTTGGACCTTCTTACCACTTATGCCGATTCTCTTTTGATGGAAAAAGAGGCAGCAAATGAAGTCATGGCACAACGGGGAAACAATATGACTAATTTATTAGTCAATCATGGACTACCATTAAACCTAGCTTTAGAGGAGATTAGCTATTATCGAGACGTTATCGGAGAAATAATAAAAGAAGAAGCCAAGAATAATGATTTCTCCCTCGATGCTTTTTATCAAATTATTTCTCACTTTAATTTGATTGTAGATAACGCCATTCAATTTGTAAGTAAATCGTATGTAAAAGATTACGGTGAAAAAATAAATTATGCTCAATATGCCATTGATGAATTATCTGTTCCCGTTGTTCGTATGACAGAAGAAATAGGCATCCTTCCTTTAGTAGGTGACTTAGATACCAAACGGGCACAATATTTGATGGAGAGTGCCTTAGAGAAAGGAAGCCAATATAAATTAAAATGGCTTATTATTGATTTATCAGCAGTTCCTATTATCGACACGATGGTAGCAGATCAACTGTTTAAGGTAATCGCTGGGCTACAGTTAATAGGAATTGAAGCTGTCATCAGTGGAATACGTCCGGAAATCGCTCAAACCATGGTGAACTTAGGAATAAAGATTGAGGAAGTTAAAAGTTTTTCTAGCTTACATCAAGCTGTTCAGTATACAAATTCATTTACAAAATCTTTAATTTAAATATGTATCTATACTTTGAGTAAACTGCTCGTCATGTGAAGTGCTATCTGTGTTAACTTCTAATTGCGTTGTCAAAAGAGCTACTGACTTAGGCAACATCGTTTTTTCGAGGGGAGTATGACCAAAATGAAAACACCCTGACTAGGTTCTAAATAGTCAGGGCGTTTTCTCTCTACTTTTGAAAGTTCAATTCCAAAAGTAGATTAGCTTTTTCGACAAAGCTCTTTAAATAAACAAGAATATTTTTTCTAATGTATAAATGTATAGTTTTTATTTGTTAAATGAATGCCGGGTAGTGGTTGAAGGAAAATAACTATATATAAGAGAATGTATTGCAGGGGAAAGAAAATAGATTTATGACATTCTCAAGAAGGCATCTTTACATAATTTTGATTTTTTTTGTGAATAGATTGGGTTTCTATGTGAACGTCATTTTCCTTTTCAAATCATTTAAATGCCTTTTATTTCTCCGTCATTAATCGAATAACTCGCATGGATGGAGGAGCTTAATGAATGGGATACTGAACAATATTTATCCATGGAAAGCTGGATGGCACGAATGACCTTCTCTTCAGGAAGATCTCCTTCTAATGCATAATGAATATGGATTTCTGTAAACTTTTTCGGATGGTCGTCTGCTCGCTGCCCTTGCACATCTATGTAGAATTTAGTAGGATTCAAACGCATTTTTGTCAAAATAGAGATAATATCAATTCCCGTGCAGCCCGCAACCGCATTAAGGAGTAATTCAGTCGGTCTTGCCCCACTATTCGTTCCTCCTACTTCTTCGGCAGCATCCATTTTGATTTCATGCCCGGATGGTGTTGTACTCGAAAATGCCATTTTTCCTATCCAATCTATTTTTGTCTTCATTGGTTGAACCCCCTCATTTTTCTAAATAAATATTAATATGTAGTCATTTGTAATTTTAGTCCAATTCACCTAATAACGTCCCCAATTTGCTTTGACTTTAAACTCTTTGTTCATAAAAAGAAAAAACAGACCGATAAAAGTCTGTTCAGCTTGTCAAGAAAGAGTAAAATGTATAAAAGGAAAAGAGCATAATACTAGAGCTTATTCGGTGCACCCCGGCACTATATCGGCGGACCTATCCAGACACATGTCTGCCGAAAAAATCAGTGCTTCTGGTGCTGTCAAGATCGATGGGGAAATGACACTCGCAGAATTACTGACGAATGCAAAACACCGCAAGGAGGTGCCGCTACAATCGTTTGGAGCCCTGTTAGTAGCCAGTTAGATGGATTAGGCGGGGGTATATACTTATATACTGTCAAAACATTGACATCGCGCCTCTAGCGCTACCAGATGGCGGCAAACCGGGTTCTCCGGGCGTCTGTCCATGGGCAGCAGACAAAGAGGAGGCTAAAAGGTTCTGGACATTGAGCGAACAGCTTACTGGCGTGTCGTTTTTATAATCAAAACATTAGAATTAGCGAGAATAAAGCGAAGCAGATAACGAACCATTTTAACACTTTGATTAACAGATCATTTTTCATAAAAATTACCCGTCAGGTATTTTGCTCGGTGGGTGATTTTTTATATCAATTCCTTCCTCATTTTATCTAAGCGACATATGTATACTCTATACAACTTAAAAAGAGAAAAACCACGGGCTTATATAAGTGGCTTTTCTCTTTTGAGATTCTATTTTATTTTGAGACTCATATCAGTATCTTGAGTAATTTGCTCAGGTTTCCATCTAGTCATACGGTTAAAACTAGAGATAAAATACAAATTTACTCTTAAGTAGGTATGTTTTATAAGTCAGTGCTTCTTTAAATAGAGACTTCTAAAAATGGTGGCAGTCTTTTTCTTACGGAACTAACGTCTCAGTTGAATGGAAGAATGTTAAAGTGAGAATAATGACACTATAATATTGCTAGTAATTTTATCTCTATTATATATTCAGGGAGGAAAATTCATTGCTTCATGAACCCACTATATTATTATGAATACATGGGAAGAAAAAAAGAAAATAAACCGTAAAAAATTAACAGTTAAAAATATTGTCAAAAGAGCTTTTTTCATTACTATTGGTTCACTTATTATGGCTTACGGGTTAGAGGCTATCTTAATTCCAAATCAAATTATTGATGGTGGCGTAACGGGCTTGTCCATGATATTAAGTCATATAACACCCATCAATCTTAGTATCTTTCTAATAATTTTAAACTTACCTTTCTTTTTCCTGGGATATAAGCAAATTGGACGTATCTTTGCTTTTAGTATGTTATATGGAATAGTCGCTCTTTCTATAGCTACTTCTTTCATGCATGATGTTGACTCTATTGTACATGATAAGTTGCTGGCGGTTGTTTTTGGAGGTTTGGCATTAGGATTCGGTGTAGGTTTGACAATTAAAAATGGTGGCGTTTTAGATGGTACAGAAACATTAGCGATTTTAATTGAGAAGAGGGCACCATTTTCTGTTGGTGAGATCATCATGTTTGTTAATGTAATTATCTTCTCAATTGCAGTCTTTGTGTTCGGATTAGAAAATGCTTTATTTTCTATGCTTACTTATTATATTGCCTTTAAGACCATTGACGTTGTAGAAAAAGGTTTGGAAGGTATGAAATCCGTGTATATCATAAGTGATAATAATACTGAGATTGCGGAGGCTATTACAGAGCAATTAGGTCGGGGAGTAACTTATTTACATGGAGAGGGTTCTTATTGTGGCATAGATAGGCGTGTTATTTTATGTGTTTTTACAAGACTAGAGGAAACAAAGCTAAAAGATATTATTAGAGAGTTAGACCCTCAAGCATTTATCATTACTTCGGATATAGCTTCAGTTCATGGTGGTCGATTTAAGAAAAAAGATATTCATTAATATCCCAGAATTCCTATTTCTCTTCAAGTTTATTGGGCGATGCCTGTCTGAAGCTCAATAAGTGGGAAAAGGCAAAGGATGTTCTTGATAAGGAGATCGTGAAACAAGTGATTATGATTAAAATACATTATTTTACAGTTGACGAAATAAACTGTAATGATTAAAATTACAGTAAAGCCAGTAGGTAATGGGGGAGGAAAAACACTGCAAATATTTAATGTCAAACTGTAATTTTTTTTATTTCATTTAAACCCTGAAGGAACAAGTATTCAGCAGAATAATAATTAAAACGAAGTTTTATCAACTAATAATGGTTCACCTAAGCGCATATTTGCCAAAATATTTTAAAAGGAGTGTGCAAAAGTATGGTAAATCTGTATTTGACACCAAGCTGTACTTCTTGCCGTAAAGCAAAAGCTTGGCTTGAGAAACATCATATTGACTATATTGAAAGAAACATAATATCCGATCCTCTTACAGTCAATGAAATTAAATCTATTCTTCGCTTGACAGAGGATGGGACTAACGATATTATTTCAACCCAATCAAAAATCTTTCAGGAATTAAATATAAATGTCGAATCTCTTTCGCTTAATGAATTCTATAACTTAATAATGAAATACCCCCAAATGTTGCGTCGGCCGATTATACAGGACGAAAAAAGATTACAGGTTGGATATAGCGAGGAGGAAATACGTAGATTTTTGCCTCGCAAGGTTCGCAATTCTTTGAACACCCAATTACAAAAAGTGGCTAATTAATAATTTAAGTTTTTGAAAGGAGGAAAAAAGAGATGATTCAAGTATTCGTTACAGTTAATTATAAAGATAGAAATTATCAAACCAATGTCCTTGTCAAAAAAGAACTTACTTGGGAAAAAATTAAACAGTTAGCAGAAGAACAAGTAAAAAAGCAATGGGATATTTAAATTTATAATTCCATTGTGAAATGATGAAGAAATTTGCTTAGAACAAATACTTGACAATCTAATTTGTAATATTTATCATTACAGTATGTTGATAAGTATTTAAAAACATACTAGAAATACACAAATTAGTAAAAAATGATTAGTTGTTTCTATTTTAGGAGGCCGGACATGAATAGTGATTTTACACTTGCCATTCACAGTTTAATTTTTCTTGCGCTACAGCCGGACCGGATGGCAACTAGCGATGCTATTTCAGAAAGTGCCTGTGTTCACCCAGTACGAATTCGTAAAGTCCTAAGTTTATTGAAAAAACATGGCTTTATAAAATCAAAAGAGGGAGTTGGCGGTGGATTTAAATTTGCTTTGGATCTAATTGAAGTTAATCTATGGGATATTTATAAGATAACCTCTGAAGGTTCACTTCAGCCTAAATGCCCTGAATCAAATGAACATTGTATTGTAGGAGCAAACATGCAAAGAGTCCTATTTTCAATTTTCTTGGGTGGTGAAGAACATTTGGGTGAATATTTAAAGAAATATACACTGAACGAAGTAGTCGATCTTATTAATGAAAAACAGTAAGAAATTTCGAAGAATAATATGATTGACTACTTTTTTATAATTAAATTGTAATAAAATAAATTACAGTTTTAACTAAATTTGAAATATGATGGTTATAACGTAAAGGAAGAAAATTTCTCAGCAGTTGAAACACTCTTCCTATATTTTAGATACTAAACTAATACAAGAAGGTGAAGGGAATGTTGTCACACAGTAGCTCCGTTTTAAAAACAGGTGATTGGATTAAGGGTAAATCACGGAAAGGAGAATTAATAATTGGTTATATTGAATCACTAAATATTTCTCAAGGAGTATTTAAGGTGAATGTTATCACAAGTGACAATCAAGAAACCGTTGGTAAGACCATTCCTATTTTAAGTAATCAGGTTAAGAGTCTGCCCGTTTCAAATGTGATAAACAAGGAACAAATTCTATTTTTAATAGACTTGGCATTATCAACAGGGGATGAGGACTGGTTTATTGAACTTTCTTCCAAGTTGAATTCAATTAAGCAGCTTGTTAATGGGGTAAATTAATGATAGAAATTCTTTTTAGATATTAACTGTAAATTTTAGTATTACACTTGAAGAGGGAGATAATAATCTGCAAAAGAACCTGTAGTTTTACTCTGTTGGATCCATCGATCTAAAGAAGAAGGAGTAAGTTCATATTCTTCGATTGTTCAGTATAGAAACATACACCTGATATTACACAATATGATTCAAATGTCTTCAACGATGAAAAAAGATGCCAGTTATTCTTTAAAGGAAGTATTTAGTACCTATGGAACTAGTTTGACTACATTAAAAGATAGCCTAGAAAAAAAGGAATAGTGGAAAATAATATTTAATAAAAGAAAAATAAAAAGCCTTAGGGTTGAACTATGCCCTATAAAATGGACAGTCTAAAAAGACCTATAGATTATACAGCTAACCGATGGCTGGTTTTTTAGTATCTTTTTTTCGATGTAATGATTTTGTCTGGATTATGGAGGGTGTTAAATTATAAACCTTTTCCAGTTATTTCTGATGATAGAAGTGGCAAAATAATAAAAAGAAATAAATCAATAGCCCGGAAAGGGTGTTTTTATGAAGGTATTTAAAGATATCCATTCAATAATCGGAAATACTCCAATTGTAGAAATAAACAGCTTTTCTTTGCCGGAAGGTGTCCATATTTTTGCCAAGCTTGAATTTATGAATCCAGGAGGAAGTGTGAAAGACCGATTAGGTCAGGAGCTTCTAAGAGATGCAATTGAAAGCGGAAGGTTAAAAAGAGGCGGAACTATAATTGAACCAACCGCTGGAAATACTGGGATTGGTATAGCCCTTGCTGCGCTAAACCAAGATATAAATGTGATCTTTTGTGTTCCTGAGAAATTCAGTACAGAAAAGCAGCTAATTATGAAGGCGTTAGGAGCGGAAATCGTTCACACCCCTACTGAAAAGGGTATGAAGGGAGCTATTGAAAAAGCTGCAGAGCTGGTGGAAGAAATCCCTGGTTCCTTCTGTCCTCAGCAATTTTCCAATCCTGCCAATCCTCAAACGTATTATAAAACCCTTGGCCCTGAAATCTGGGACCAGATGGATGGAAAAGTGAATATATTCGTTGCTGGAGCTGGATCTGGAGGGACCTTCATGGGTACGGCTAAATTTTTAAAAGAAAAAAATAAGGAGATCAAAACGGTAATTGTTGAACCTGAGGGTTCAATTATCAATGGCGGGCAGCCAGGACCTCATAAAACAGAAGGGATTGGAATGGAATCGTTGCCTGATTTCATGGACCCGTCTTATTTTGACTACATCCATACTATTTCTGATCAGGATGCCTTCAGTCTTGTAAGTGAACTGGCATTAAAAGAAGGACTATTGGTTGGAAGTTCATCGGGTGCAGCTTTTAAGGCTGCTCTTATTGAAGCTGAACATGCGGCTACAGAAACGAATATTGTTGTTATTTTTCCAGATGGAAGTGATAGATACTTAAGTAAGAATATTTATGAAGGTGGGATTTAAGATGAAAAGGAAGACAAAGCTTATTCATGGAGGGATCAGCAGTGACCCGCATACTGGTGCAGTTTCAGTGCCAATCTACCAGGTCAGTACCTACAAACAGGAAGGTGTAGGGGGACATAAAGGTTTTGAATATTCACGTACCGGTAATCCAACAAGGCAGGCTCTTGAAGAATTAATAAAAGAGATTGAAGGCGGCACTGCCGGCTTTGCTTTTGGTTCGGGAATGGCTGCTATTACAGCAGTCATGATGCTGTTTAATAAAGGAGATCATGTCATCATGACAGATGATGTATATGGCGGAACATTCCGGGTGATGAGCAAAGTGCTGAATCGATTTGGAATTGAATCTACCTTTGTAGATACAAGCAACCTAAAAAATATCCACAGTGAGATACGTGAAAATACCAAAGCTCTTTATTTAGAAACACCAACCAATCCGCTTTTAAAAATTACAGATATTGAGGCAGCTTCCAGTTTGGCAAAAGAAAACGGTCTGTTAACCATTGTTGATAATACTTTCTCCACCCCTTACTGGCAAAATCCAATTGAACTTGGTGCAGATATTGTATTGCACAGTGCCACCAAATATATTGGAGGACATAGCGATGTGGTAGCAGGTCTTGTGGTTGTAAACACCGAGAAGCTTGCACAGGATCTCCACTTTGTGCAAAATTCTACAGGTGGTGTACTAGGACCTCAGGATTCATGGCTATTAATGAGGGGGATCAAAACCTTGGGTATCAGAATGGAAGAGACAGAGGAAAATACTGCAGCTATTGTAAATTTCCTGACTCAGCATCCTTCTGTCAAAAAGGTATTTTACCCTGGCCTTGAGAACCATCCAAACCATGAAATTGCCAAAAAACAGGCCAGAGGTTTTGGAGGAATGGTGTCATTTGATGTGGGCAGTGGGGAAAAAGCAGATCATCTATTAAGTAAAATTCATTACTTCACTTTAGCTGAGAGTCTTGGTGCGGTTGAAAGTTTAATATCCGTGCCGGCCCGCATGACACATGCATCCATTCCAGCGGAGCGAAGAGCAGAGCTCGGCATTACTGAAGGTTTGGTTCGCATTTCGGTAGGGCTAGAGGATGTAGAAGATTTAATTGAGGATCTTCGAAAGGCGCTTGAGTAAACAACCAATTATTTTAAAAGCAGTCCAAGACAAAAAAACTGTTTTTGCCATTTGTCATGAACCACAAGTGTTAATCGATACAGACCTTTTAAAAGGTGCCGACATCACTGGCTATAAATCCATTCGCAACGATTTGAAAAATGCTGGTGTAAATTATAAAGACGAAGAAGTTGCCATTAACAAAAATATTGTAACAAGTCGAGAACCAAAAGATATTCCAGCATTCAATCGTGAATCACTAAAACTTTTAGCTAAATAACAATGGTGATGTAAAAACTTAAATGTTTTTAACTTACGGATTCTTTAATCAGAATCCGCAAGTTGATCAAACAAACATATGAATAAAGGAGGTATTTCGTTGTCATCATTAAAAGGAAAAAGAGTGGTTGTTTTAGGAGGTACATCTGGTATTGGTTTAGCCGCTGCTAAGGCGTTTCTCGATGAATCTGCTCAAGTCATTATTGCTAGCCGTTCTGCTTCAAAATTATCTGACGCAAAAGTGAAGATTGGTGGTAACGTAGAGGGCTATGAAATCGACTTTCGTAGCGAGGAAAAGGTTGCTGACTTTTTCAAGAAGGTTGGAAAATTTGATCACCTAGTGGTGACTGCAGGTGAAGGCGCAATGGGTCACTTTAGCGAACTGCCTGTTGCAACAGTAAGAGAGGCTTTTGATAGTAAGTTCTGGGGGCAGTATATTTCGGTTCGTGCTGCTCTTCCATACTTGAATAATGAAAGTTCTATTACATTAACTTCGGGTGTATATGGTGTGCGTCCTCCTCAAGGTGCAACGACTCTAGCTTCCATTAATTCAGCAATCGATGGATTAGTACGAGGACTTTCAGTAGACCTGGCACCTATCAGAGTAAACGTGGTATCACCTGGTATTGTTGACACTCCTCTTTATGGCGGAATGTCAGAAGATCAAAGACAAGTTATGTACCATGGGATTGCTAAGCAATTACCTGTCGGACGTATTGCTCAACCTAAAGATATAGCTGAAACCTATGTTTACCTAGCGAAAAATGGGTTTACAACTGGCACATCCGTTCTTATCGATGGAGGAGCTCATCTGATCTAATCCATTGATATCAAAGTCGATTGATAAATTGGTTTAGAATAGAAGTGGTGAGGATGGCCTATGAGTGTCAGACACTCATAGGCCATCCTCACTTTCTTTGTTTTTTTGCACAGACGGAAGCAGAAAGGGCCATATCATGCAATAAAGAATGGAGTTGTTGGTTACGGGAATTCTAAATATATGCGTACTTTATACGTAGAGACGTTAACAGTCTACTTCTATGATAACCAGATACATAAAAGAAAGGGTCGAGCCTAATGGATGAGAAGAAAAGAGAGGAAATTAAAAATGCATTAGCCAAACACGTGGTAACCCTACCTGACGGCACTTCTTTACCTAGTGTAGGACAAGGAACATGGTACATGGGGGAAAATCCCCAAGTGAGAGACAAAGAAATAAAAGCCTTGCAGCTCGGCCTAGAATTGGGCATGACACTTATTGACACTGCTGAAATGTACGGAAATGGCGATTCTGAACGCTTAGTTGGCGAAGCCATTAAAGGACGCAGAAATGAAGTCTTTTTAGTCTCAAAAGTGTATCCCCATCATGCAGGTTTAGATATGATTTCAAAAGCATGTGAAAACAGCTTAAAACGACTCGGAACAGACCACTTGGACTTATATCTTCTTCACTGGAGAGGACGTGTTCCTTTAGAGGAAACAATTGAAGGAATGGAAAAACTACGTGAAGAAGGGAAAATTTTAAGATGGGGCGTCTCTAATTTTGATACGGTTGATATGGAAGAGCTATGGAACACTACGAATGGGAAAAATTGTGTGACGAACCAAGTGCTATACCATTTAGGTTCAAGAGGAATCGACTTCGATCTCTTACCATGGCAGCGTGAACATAACATGCCAATCATGGCCTACAGTCCTCTTGCTCAAGGAGGTTCTTTAAGAAGACAGCTTTTAAACGATCCAACTATTCATGATATTGCTGACAAATACAATGTCCAACCATTACAAATCGCTCTTGCTTGGACCATCCGTTCGAATAACGTCATCGCTATTCCAAAAGCGGTTCAAGATGAACATGTTCTAGCGAATGCTGAAGCTGCAACCATTGAGTTTACTGAAGAAGATCTCAGTAGAATTGATCAAGTATTTCCTAAACCTACTAGGAAAATGCCATTGGATGTTATTTGAAAATCCACTTTAAAAAAGGACTCTTGTTGGAGTTGCTGACAATCTAATAGGAATTTCAAAAAAACTGTGTAGAATTTATTCCATACAGTTTTTTTATCGTGGAAATTCAATATCCTTATCGAATTATTCTCGCATCAAAACTCTATTTAGTTAGTTTTTGTTTAATGTTAATCGTTAAAAAGAGAAAAGGGACATACAAATATATGTCAGCTACACTGTCAGAAAGCGACTTCTTGTCGCACCATAATGTCTCTTAAAGGAACCAAGCACAAAAATGAACCCATGCAAGACAGGGGTTCGGAGTAGGATAACTTTTATCGGATATGCAGTTTCTTATACACCTTTGGCATACTAACGCTTTATTAGGAGACGAACGAGAAAAAATGTATAAAAAGCGCATGTTTTATACATATGCTCGTCCCTATAAAAATAGCCCAATTCGGTTCCATAAAAGCGATGGATGATAGTAACTTCATAAAAGAAATAGTTAATTTTTATGTTGATATGAACTTCTTGCAATATCAAGGAATACTTGAATGACAGGCGATATCCACTTTCCTTTATGCCAAATCATCTGAGAAACAAAATTAATCTCTGTTAAATCTAAAGATAAAGAAACTAACTTACCTTGTTCAAGCTCGGAAGCAACAGAGATTTCAGGAAGAAAAGCAATTCCCATTCCAAGCATAGCACACTGTTTGATGGCTTCCACACTATCAAATTCAAGGGTTGTAAAGTCATTAGCTCCCTCACGAACAAGTAGTCGATCAAATGTTGTATGATATGTGCATCCTTTTTCATTTAATAAGAAAAACTCTCCTTGAATGTCATCAAACTCAACTTTGCTCTGACTTGCAAGGGGATGATTAGGAGCAACTAGGAGACGAAAGCTCTCTTCACGAAGAAGCTCAATATTTAATCCATTTGAATTTACAGGCTCCTCTAGTATAAATACAATGTCCGTTTTCCCTTCATAAATAGATTGTTTTAGGTCGTTAGAAGGTGTTGGACGGAAAATCACATGTACGTTAGGATATTGTTTCCTGAATTCATGCAAAATGGCTGGAAGCAAATAAACACATAAAATTTCATTTGCACTAATGGTAATGGTGCCAGTCATGTTTTCACTATCATTCACATTATTTTTTGCTTCCTCAACATCATTTAAAATCCTTTCTACATATTTATAGAAACGTTCGCCAGCATCTGTTAATACAATTTGTTTGTTTAAACGATCAAATAGTTTTACCCCCAACTCTTCCTCCAAGGATTGAATTTGCATGGAAACATTTGAGGGAACATAGTTTAAAGCCTCTGCGGCTCGACTAAAATTCAGTGTTAGAGCAACCATTCGAAAAGTCACTAGTTGACGTAACTCCATCTGTTTTACTCCTTTCGAAAATACCCAATCATTCGTTTATTTTTTTACATGTACTTCATCATCTCATGATTACATTTTATTAACAATTTTAGATAAAAATATGAATAAGGTTGAGCCTATTCTATATCAATTTTGTGGTTAAAAAAATAAAGCAAGAAGGCTATAGATTCATACTTCATCTATAACCACCTTGCTAATTTTTTCATATAATTCCCTTTTAAAGCATTTTATTTCTTGTAAGAAATTCTATTTATAAGAACCTTTGATGACATTTCAATAACTAATTTTTATCTTTCAAACTTTATTATTCATCTTCTTTCTTTTCCAACCCTATCGTTACGAAAGTAAGAAGAACACCTAATAAAACCATAATAGAGGCAACCCAAGGTGTGTGATTTAACCCCATGCTATCCGTAGTAAGTCCACCTACATATGAGCCTAATGCAATTCCTCCATTAAATGAAGCAATATTAAGAGATGAAGCAACATCTACAACGCTTGGCACATAACGTTGAGCTAGGGTTAATACGTATGATTGTAATACAGGAACACTCATAAATGCTAACAGTCCCATAGCTACAACTGTAATAAGACCAACTACTTTAAACGGCGCAGTAAATGTGAAAATCAATAAAATAATAGCTTGTACAATGAACATATAAAGTAAAGCTTTAAGTGGTTTTCGATCTCCAAAACGTCCCCCGATAGCATTTCCAATTGCAATAGCTATACCGTATATAAATAAGATAATACTTACGTTCTTAGCACCAATACCCATGATTTCCTGAAGAATTGGCGAAAGATACGTAAAGGTTACAAATGTACCACCGTATCCTAGAACAGTAACTGCTAAAACCAACAAGATTCTTCCGTTTCTTACTAACTTTAATTGATCTTTATAAGATGGAGGTGTTTCTGTTTTTAATTGTTGACTTGGAATTGCAATAGCGTTAAGAATAAGAGCAATTACACCAATACATGCAATTCCGTAAAAAGGAAATCTCCAACCGAAAATATCACTGATATAGGTCCCTATAGGAGCACCAATGGCAGTGGCCAACGTGAATCCTCCAAATACAAATGCAATGGCACTTGCTTGACGGTTTTTAGGAACAAGACTTGCAGCAACCGTTGAACCTATAGCAAAAAACACACCATGTGCGAATGCTGATAGTATACGTCCTGTTAGTACAATACTGAAAGTAGGAGCGATAGCCGTTATAATATGCCCTATAATAAACAGAACGATAACGGATAATAACACTTTTTTTCGTGAAATTTTAGCCGTCAGAGAAGTTAAAATAGGACCTCCTACAGCAACTCCTAGCGCATACATGGAAACAATTAATCCAGCTGTCGATGTTGATATAGTAAATTCCTTGGCGACAGCAGGAAGGACACCTACGCTTATGAATTCTGTGACTCCTACACCAAAGAATGTTGCGGCCAAAGCAAATAGTGCAAATGTGTTTCCCTTTGACTTCGGTAGTGAATGTTCATGTCCACTCATGTAAATACCTCCTAAGATGTGTTTGATTGATTTCTTATATAACATAACATTGCATTACCATCAATAACAGTGAAGGTAATTGATGATAACATTCATTATTTTTGATGATAAATGTTAAGTCGTTTTCGGACAGATAAAAAGAAAATAAAAAGTTTTTAAACTGTTGAAATTTGTATTGAATGATTTGTTGTATGTAAAACTAAAGTTAATTCCTTCAAAGCGTATTTCTCTGCGTATTAGATATATAAATTTGATGTTTTTCTCCATAAAAATAGTGGATCTTTCATTTAATGAACCCAGAGGGCATTTGAATAAAAGGGTGGAATAAAATAGCAGCAGAATTAAAGTCATTAGGTAATTGGGACAAAATAGGTAAATCTCCATCGATCCATATATAATCAAACAAAACGAGACATCTCCTTTGAATATACTTAGTTATGTACATTTTATATACAGAAAACAGTAATTTCTAGTCAACATAATTATGGTTATGTTAACTAATAATGTATAATATATACGTCTTTATTTAGTGTAATGTATGAATTAAAATAAACATTTTAACAAACAATTTGTACCGGCTAACCATAAATCTAAAACAGAAGATATAATAAAGTAAAGAGGCTATGTATGTAGGAGGCATATTGATGATACAACAAAACAAAAGACCGAACTTTAAGGTTTCACACGTTCTCCGGCTTATCTTAAATACAGCATTGATTTTACTAGCTGTTACTTTATCCGTTTTGCTTGGCAAGGAAATTTTCCATTTCATTCATTTCTCTATTTTTAATCGAGGAATTGAGACTCACTACAAAATTCTTGAAAGTATCTTAGTTTTCTTTTTGTATTTTGAATTCATTGCAATGATCGTAAAATATTTTCAGGAGAATTATCACTTTCCTCTACGCTACTTTCTTTATATTGGCATTACTGCATTGATACGTCTGGTTATTGTAGAGCACGATAACCCAGTTAATACACTTTTGCATACTTGCGCTATTCTTGTGTTAACTATCAGTTACGCCATTATAAAGTTTTCATCAAAACAAAAAGAGAAACTATAGTTGCGCCTTTTAAAAATAGGATATCTTTTTTTGCATTTTTGTGAAAAATACCAGTACGAAGGCTTTCAAGGGAATCTATGCGCTATAGATTTATATACATAATTCACTTCCGAAAATTTATCGTATGTAAACTAATAAAGCCGGAAAACAAAAACCATCAAATGGAAAAGATGGAAGAAAAAAAGTTGAAGCAGAATAATACAGGAAATATTTTGTAGTTATTCACATAACAAACCTTTAATGGTATAATATCTCTCAACAAGTAACTAGTTATATATCTCTAAGAATAAAAGGCGGCTCAGTCGCTTTTTTATTTTATCTGAAATTACAGCAAGATATTAAATTATTAACCCTCAGTCAGAAGTAATGAAACTCATAATATCTCAAAAAAGGCTGCCAGTTAGTTTGCGGTCTTTTTTTAAGTAAAAAATAAAATACAAGGGGTTTGTTATGAAAAAGAAATGGCTTTACACATCAATAGCATGTGCTTTCGTTCTCCTTAGTGGATGTGCTTCAGACATTCAACTAGAATCTATTAAGCGAGTTACGGATTCAACAATCAAAAATTCTATTCTTGACGACTATTTATCAAAGGGAACAAAAAGCTTATCATACTCGTATGACGGAGGAGAAGGTAAGTACAAAATAAATATAGCTGCTGATGTTGATAGCGCATTTTATGACAACAACCCTTTAGGCATATTTAATATTCTTTCTAGAACTACTGAGGGAATAGGTAGTAATCTAAGTAACTATTGTGGAAATACTAAATGTGAATTTGGTACGCTCACTGTATCATCATCTAAGGGTGACTCATATTCAATGAATATCAATAACAAGGATGGCGACGAAACGTTAGTACATAATGATGAAAAGATTAAAAGGGAGGATCTGCTAGAATACAAAGATCCCGATGGTGTACCGCCTGATGAAGAATACACCGAGAATGAAGATGTTTCTATTTCTGATGATGCCGTTTATGAGTTTATGGAAAATCAATTAGATCAGATGACAAATGGCGGCCAGAATTACATATCTGAAGTACATTGCACAAAAGCCATAAAGGCTACTGTTAAACGATTTAATCTAACTGTAGAAGAAGTAGTTAATATCTATATGAGTAAAGCACATCTACATGGCTCACCCTATACAAATGATTTTCAGTATGGTGAGGAAGCGTTTAACTTATAATCGACTTAAAAGCAGCTTTCACTTAATAATCTAAGTAGAGGCTGCTTTTTGTTATGGTAATTTAGTTCATACAAATGTCTATGATTGAATTTAGAGGAAGGTTGTAGCTCATATTAAATACTCCAGCTATGTAGTAAAGAGACTGTTGCCTATAATATTGATTATGTTAACTAAATTGATTATTATTGATTATTTAAGAAAATAATTCTTTTTGAAAATTTTTCCTTTTGCAAAAGAACTTAAAACGATTGTACACTTTTTTACTATGTATGCGTTATAACACAGAAAGAAAGATTTAACACACTGTATATTATTAAAGTTTGACTGTTTACACTTGCTGAGGATAAATGCTGTATTTTTTACAACTTACCTCAATCATGTAACTGTTTTCAAAAGAGGGCAGGGCGGATGCGCGAGTACGACAGTTGTAGCATAGAAGGAATAAAAAACCTCTAAGTGATTACCAGATAATCACTTAGAGGTTTTTTAAATTATTTTATCAAAATCGTTGTATTAGCGGGAATCACAAGCTGATTTTTAACCTTTTTTACGCCTTTTTCACTAGAGAAAATCAATTTACCTTTTGCTGCTACAGATACTTTTATAGGTTGATTTGAAATATTATGATACACGCTAATCGACTTACCTTTATACGTGCGGCTATAGGCAACGACTTCTTTTTGATCTAGTGAAATAGATTGAAGCGTTCCCTTTACTAATTCTTCATGCTGCTGGCGTACACGAATCATTTCACGATAATGATTTAATAAAGAATCCTTTTGCTTGGTTTGTGCTTCTATTGACACACCATTGCCGCCTTTGTTATATACAGGTGTTTCCCAGCTGGTTTGGCCAAGTCCGTTTCCTTCGTACCAGCGGAATGGTTCACGAATTAATTCATCAGGCTTTTCGCCGGTCATGCCAATTTCTTCACCGTAATAAATATACGGATTGCCCGGAAGTGTAAGTAAGATAGAAGCAGCTGATTTTGCTTTATTTACATCGCCGCTTAACTCACTCATGACGCGATTTTGGTCATGGTTGGTTAAGAAAATGCCGTCAATTTTATTTGGATTGTATGATTTAAAAAGCTCATCAGTTGCCGCTGCTGCAGTGGCAATTCCTTGATCATTCCCTGCTTTTACAGAGCTGACAATTTTCCCTGCTAAATCAAAGTTAAATAAAGAATCAAGTGATTGATAGTAAGGAGCTACCACTTCCGGCTGATCCCATACTTCACCCGTTAGATATACGTTAGGATTTTCTTTTTTCATCGCATCTCTAAATTCATTCCACCAAAGGATATTTTTCTTAGCGCCTTCAGGTGTTTGACCTTTAAAGATATGAAGCGCAGCATCTAAGCGGAAGCCGTCAACGCCTTGCTTTAGCCAAAACTTTCCGACATTAATCATTTCTTTTCTTACTTCAGGGTTATCGTAATTTAAGTCAGGCATTCCTTCCCAGAACGTTCCGTAAAAATACTCTCCGTTTGGAGCTTTATGCCATACTTGCTGTCCCCAAGATCCTTTTTCATTCAAGTCGGTATTTTTATCAGCCCAGATATAGTAATCTCTGTACTTGCTATTTTTATCTTTTAATGCAGCTTGAAACCAAGGGTGTTCACTGCTCGTATGATTCACCACGAGATCCATAATAACTTTTACGTCTCGTTTGTCTGCTTCTTTCATCAGTTTGCGAAAATCTTGCAGATTTCCATACTGCGGATCAATATTATAATAGTCCGTTACATCATATTTATGATAGCTGGGAGAAGGGTTGACCGGCATTATCCAAATCCCGTTTACTTGAAGATCATTCTTTGTATGAGAATTGCCATCATTTAAATAATCCAACTTTTGTGTAAGACCTTTTAAATCACCATGTCCATCTTTATTTGCATCGTAAAAAGAGTTTACATACACCTCATAAAATACACCGTTTTTATCTGCTGTTGGAGATTTACCTTTATGTACAGTTTCGGCGTGAACGCCTGTTGATAAACTAGCAGCCAGCGGCAGTGTTAGAGCTAAAGCTGTCCATTTTTTCCCTTTCATCGTTTCATCCCCTTTTTTTGCAATCGTTTGCATAAATAGACTACAATTGAAATATAGCACCTCTTTGAAAACGATTACAACGAAAATTTTATTTTGATTATTTTGAACTAGTAATTATTCTGACAACCTAGTTATTTACTGTGTCCAATGGCATTAAGCGGCTGCATTATATTAAGGCTATAGATAGAAAACACCAATAAAATAAGGGAGTATTATCCAAATAAAAATAATGACTATGTCAAATATTCTGACAATGTTGTTGTTCAATTCATCATCTCGTGCTAAAATCCAAATATAACTGAAAAACGGTACTACAGTTCCGAAAAACGGAACTCGAAGTATTGATGCAGATAATATAGCTTGGATTTTCCTTACTATCTGCAAATGATTACGCTTACATTAAAGGGTTTAAGGGGGAAGAACGCATTGAGTAAAGTGGATTTAAACTGTGATTTAGGGGAAAGCTTTGGTGCTTATCTCATTGGCAATGATGAAGCAATTTTAGAGCATGTGACGTCTGTAAACGTAGCCTGTGGATTTCATGCAGGGGATCCGAGCGTCATGAGAAAAACGGTAAAATTAGCTGCTGAAAAACAGGTGCAAATTGGTGCTCATCCTGGTTTGCAGGACCTTATCGGTTTCGGACGAAGAAATATGAATATTTCACCTCAGGAAGCTTACGATATCGTAGTCTATCAAATTGGTGCATTAAACGGTTTTTTGCAAGCGGAAGGGGTATCGATGCAGCATGTAAAGCCTCACGGTGCACTATATAACATGGCTGCTAAAAATAAAGCCTTGTCTGAAGCAATAGCAAAAGCTGTTTATAACGTAAATCCTGAGCTGATTTTGTTTGGGTTATCTGGAAGTGAGCTGATTCAAGCAGGTAACAAAATTGGTCTAAAAACGGCTAACGAAGTATTTGCAGACCGTACCTATCAGTTAGACGGTTCTCTCACTGCTCGTACAGAACCAAATGCTTTAATTGAAAATGACGACGAAGCTGTTTCTCAAGTTATTACAATGGTGAAGGAAGGGAAAGTCAAATCTCAGCAAGGTAAGGATGTAGAATTGCAGGCAGACACGATTTGCATCCATGGAGACGGGGCTCACGCACTTGAATTTGCCCGCCATGTCAACCGTTCTTTACGAGCATCAGAAGTGGTAGTTAAGGCTATTTCACAATAAAAACTACATACAATCAGGAGGAAGATGATATTGGAGCCAATAAAAAAATCAACACCTCAACAAAAGCTTTCGGCTGCGCCTAAAGTAAACTGGACGTTAATGCTTGGAGCCGCTTTTTTAATGGCCACATCGGCTATTGGACCGGGCTTTTTAACTCAAACTACCGTATTCACACAAAATTTAGCGGCAAGCTTCGGATTCGTTATTTTAATTTCAATTATTCTTGATATCTTTGCTCAAACCAACGTATGGAGAATTATTGCCGTTTCTGAAAAACGCGGACAAGAAATCGCCAACATGGTATTTCCCGGATTAGGATACGTGCTCGCTATTTTAATTGTAATTGGAGGACTTGCATTTAATATTGGAAATATTGCTGGTGCCGGGCTTGGCTTAAATGCGATTACGGGTATTTCTCCAACAGCCGGAGCTGCAATTAGTGCAGTTATTGCTGTATTAATCTTCGTTGTAAAAGAAGCTGGAAAAGCAATGGATCGCTTCACGCAAATTGCTGGTTTTGTCATGATTGGGCTGATGCTATATGTAGCTGCTACCACTTCACCTCCCGTTGGAGAAGCTGTAGTGAAAACTTTTGCTCCTGACAAAATTGACATTATTGCGATCGTTACGCTTGTTGGAGGAACTGTCGGTGGTTATATCACCTTTGCCGGCGGACATCGTCTTTTAGATGCCGGTGTAAAAGGTATCGATTCTTTACCTCAAGTAACCAAAAGTTCTGTAACAGGCATTCTCATTACTTCCGTTATGCGAATCGCTTTGTTTTTAGCTGTACTTGGCGTTGTGTCTAAAGGATTACAAATTGACCCAGCCAATCCTCCAGCATCCGTGTTTCAGCTTGCAGCAGGAAACGTCGGTTATAAAATCTTTGGTATTGTTATGTGGTCTGCCGCTATTACGTCTGTAGTGGGAGCTGCTTATACATCTGTTTCGTTTATTCAAACGTTTAGTGAAAAACTTAATAAAAACTCAAATTGGATTATTATTGGATTTATTATTATTTCAACTCTGTCGTTTGTCTTAATTGGAAAACCTGTAAAAGTTCTTCTTTTAGTTGGAGCAATCAATGGATTAATTCTGCCGATCGCTCTTGGGACGTTACTGGTTGCTGCATACAAAAAAAGCATCGTTGGCGAGTATAAACATCCTTTATGGCTTACCATTTCTGGTGTACTTGTCGTTATTGTAATGGCTTTAATGGGCGGCTATACGTTAATGGATCAACTTCCTCAATTATTTAAATAAAACAATGTGCCCGCACGTAAGTTGCGTGTGGGCAATGATGGGAGAGAGAAATATGACAACCCTTTCACAACTAACTCCAGCTGAACTTCGTCAGCAAATCCGTAACAATCAGCTTATTCAACCAACAGCAGGCATGGCAAACGGCTATGCTCAAGCTAATTTAGCTATTTTACCAAAGCAACAAGCCTTTGACTTTCTATTGTTCTGTCAGCGTAACCCTAAATCGTGTCCGATCTTAGATGTCACAGACGCTGGATCTCCGGTGCCAAAGTTTGCTGCTCCATCGGGAGATATTCGTACAGACATTCCCAAGTATCGAATCTATGAAAATGGGGAACTAGTAAAAGAAGTAACCGATATCACAGATTACTGGACAGAAGACATGGTAGCTTTCCTTATCGGCTGCAGCTTTACATTTGAACACGCGCTTTTAAACAACGACATACCTGTTCGTCACATTGAAGAAAATTGTAATGTCCCTATGTATAAAACAAATATTTCATGCGCTGAAGCGGGAATATTCCACGGCTCGACGGTAGTTAGTATGCGTCCAATTCCTCAGCAAGACATAGTGCGGGCAGCCCAAGTAACTTCACGTTTTCCAGCTGTGCACGGGGGGCCTGTTCACATTGGAGATCCCGCTGCGATAGGTATTGAAGACCTTCACTCTCCGGATTTTGGCGATGCTGTTTCGATTAAGGAAGGGGAAGTGCCCGTATTTTGGGCTTGTGGTGTAACCCCTCAAGCAGTGGCAATGGAAACAAAACCTTCTATTATGATTACACATGCTCCGGGGCATATGTTTATTACAGATATTCGAGATGAAAAACTAGGTGTTTTATAAAAAAAGAGGTGTAGATATGAATCAAACTGTAACAAAAGCAGCGGCTGTTATTTCTCCGCTTGGCGACTCAGCGCTTGTAATAACGTTTGGGGATAGCATTCAGTACGACATTCATAAACAAATTAAAACGTGTAAAGATTCGATCGAATTAAACCCTTTCCCTGGGTTTGTTGAATGCGTGCCGGCATTTACAAATCTTACAATTTTCTACAACCCTCTTGAAGTTGTAGCGGCCGTGGGAAAAAAGCAGAAGAAGGAGTTTGTTTCTCCTTTTGAAGTAGTATCTTCTATCATTCAAAGTAAACTAGAAAACGAACAGACAGAAAAAGAGTTAAACCATCGTACGGTTTCTATTCCAGTTTGCTACGGAGGAGAGTATGGACCTGATCTTGAATATGTCGCTCGTCATCATAACTTAACACCTGAAGAGGTAATTAGTATTCATTCTGAAGGCGAATACTTAGCGTACATGATTGGATTCGCTCCTGGATTTCCATTTCTCGGAGGACTATCTGAAAAAATTGCTACGCCTCGCCGGTCGTCTCCTCGCACCTCTATTCCTGCAGGCTCGGTTGGTATTGCAGGAATGCAAACAGGAGTGTATCCTATTTCCACTCCCGGAGGATGGCAATTAATTGGCCAAACGCCGATTAAACTGTTTTTACCAGAACAAAATCCGCCAAGTTTGCTGCAAGCTGGGGATATTATAAAATTCGAACCCATCTCTAAAGAAGAGTATCAAGAAATACTGGCAAAGGAGCGTGAAAAATGAGTATGCGAGTCAGTAAAGCCGGATTATTAACGAGTATTCAAGATTTAGGAAGAAGAGGATTTCAGCAGCACGGTGTGATTGTAAGCGGTACAATGGATTCTTATTCTCTCCGAATTGCTAATTTATTAGTTGGTAACGATGAAAAAGAAGCGGGACTTGAGGTTACGCTGATGGGGCCTACCCTTGAAATAGAAAGTGATTGTCTAGTAGCAATCACGGGAGGAGATTTAACTCCTTCGGTCAATGGAAAGCCAGTCCCGATGTGGAAACCTTTATTTATTCCAAAAGGGAGCACTTTATCATTTGGACCTTGCAAAACCGGTTGTCGTTCCTATCTATCTGTAGCCGGAGGATTTGCTATTGATGAAGTGTTAAATAGTAAAAGCACGTATTTGAGAGGCGAAATTGGGGGCTACAAAGGAAGAGCATTACAAACAGACGATGTTTTACCGCTGTCAGCTCCTGCTGCTTCGAAGCCTACTTTTTTTTCCAATGAACTGATAAACGGAGTATATACTTCTTCATGGTCCGTAAATTATAAAGAATTTGTTCATTTTACAAAGAAACCAAGTGTCCGTGTTATGAATGGCAGTCAATTTGATTTATTTACAGCTGAAAGTAAAAGTCATTTTATGAAAGAGCCCTTTAAAGTATCGAATCAATCAGATCGAATGGGCTATCGAATGGATGGACCTTCTCTTCAGCTTCAAGAAAAAAAAGAGCTATTGTCTGAAGCCGTCTCACAAGGTTCTGTTCAAGTCCCGCCAGATGGAAATCCTATTATCCTGTTAGCAGACCGTCAAACCACGGGGGGATACCCTAAAATCGCTCAAGTCATCACAGCGGATTTACCGCTTTTAGCTCAAATAAAGCCCGGGGAATCCATTTACTTTTCTCACATTTCGCTTCATGAAGCAGAAAAAATCTATTTAGAAAAAGAACAGCTGCTTCAAGAATTGAAGATTGGTATTAACCTTGCGTCAACTAAATAACACAAAACGGGAGTGACTAAAAATGATAAACGTACGTGAATTGCAAGAAGTTGTTTCATTAATGAATGAATCTGGTATTCAAAAGCTCCATATTGAACATGAAGGAACAAAAGTTGTCATTGATAAAGCGGGAATTCCTTTAGAAGACACTGCTGTTACAGAAGTAAAAACAGAGGAAGTGAAAGCCGCTGCCGCTGAGCAAGCGCCTCAAGATTCTATGTCTGTAAACTCACCAGAAAACAATGAAAAGCAAATTTTATCACCAATGGTCGGAACGTTTTACGCCAAGCCAGAAGCAGACGCCGATCCCTTTGTTCAAGTAGGACAAACAGTTGAACGTAAAGATGTTGTGTGTGTGATTGAAGCGATGAAGCTGTTTAACGAAGTCGATGCAGGAATGGAAGGAGAAGTGCTTGAAATTCTTGTGAAAGACGGAGATGTTGTTGAGTTTGGTCAGCCTTTATTTACTGTAAAGTCACACTAAAGTATACATACTGTCAGGGGGAGTCATTATGTTTAAAAAGATCTTAATCGCAAACCGCGGCGAGATTGCAGTTCGTATCATTCGAGCTTGTAAAGAGATGGGAATAGCAACTGTGGCCGTGTATTCAGAAGCAGATAAAGATGCACTTCACGTGAAGCTAGCAGATGAGTCATTTTGTATTGGCAAAACGTCTTCTAAAGAAAGCTACTTAAATATTCGTAATCTGCTTACCGTAGCGCAAGTAACCAAGGCAGACGCTGTTCATCCCGGCTATGGATTTCTAGCTGAAAATGCTGATTTTGCTGAGATGTGTGAATCCTATGACATTACCTTTATTGGTCCAAAAGCAGAAGCCATCCGTAAAATGGGAGCAAAAGCTGTAGCAAGAGAAACAATGAAACAAGCAGGCGTGCCTATTGTACCTGGCACGGAAGGACTGATTGAAGATAGCAGCACCGCTATTCCAGTAGCAAGAAAAATAGGCTATCCAATCATTGTAAAAGCTACAGCGGGCGGCGGCGGAAAAGGAATGCGGCTGGCTCATAGTGAAGAGGAGCTAGAAAAAGCGATTCGTCAAGCTCAGCATGAAGCAGAAACAGCTTTTGGAAACGGCGGCGTATATCTTGAAAAGTACCTAGAAGAGCCAAAACACATCGAAATCCAAATCATTGCTGATGAAGAAGGGAATGTAGTTCATTTAGGTGAACGAGATTGTTCGATTCAGCGACGTCATCAAAAATTAGTAGAAGAAGCTCCGTCTCCTGCGGTAGTTGAAAACCTTCGTGCTAAAATGGGCAAAGTAGCGGTCTCGGCAGCTAAAGCAGTTGATTATACAGGTGTCGGAACAGTCGAGTTTCTGTTAGATAAGCACGGACATTTTTACTTTATGGAAATGAACACACGGATTCAAGTTGAACACCCTGTTACAGAACTTGTAACAAACATCGACTTAATTAAAGAACAAATTTCAGTGGCAGCGGGCTACCCGCTATCATTTGCTCAGCAGGACATTCAGTTGAAGGGATGGGCAATTGAATGTCGGATCAACGCAGAAAATCCGGCTAAAAACTTTATGCCTTCTCCTGGAAAAGTCGAGATGTATTTACCTCCTGGCGGCTACGGAGTGCGTGTAGACAGCGCCGTTTACCCAGGTTATGAAATTTCCCCGTTTTACGATTCCATGGTCGCGAAATTAATTGTAACAGGGAAAGATCGAAATGAAGCGATTCAACGAATGAAACGCGCGCTCGAAGAATTTATCATTATAGGCATTCATACAACCATTCCTTTTCATTTAGAATTACTGAACCATCCTTCTTTTAAAGAAGGGGATTTTACAACCAAATTTCTAGAAAGTAACCCTATTTCAATTAAAGAACTAGAAATGGTGTAAGAAAGGAAAGTGCTCTTATAAGGGAGTGCTTTCCTTTTTTTCTTCATGTATAATAAAAAGAACATATGATTAGCTAGTAAGCTATACGTCTATCAAATACATGTATTCGCACAAATAAGGGAGAAGGTTTTATGCAAGCTAACAATAAAACAGTTGTTAAATCCATGCAGATTCTCACGCTTTTTATCAAGCACCCTAAGCTGACCTTCACAGAAATGATGGAATATTCAGGCGTTCCGAAAACTTCTTTGCACCGGATGGTTGGTTCGCTTGAAGAGATGGGATTTTTAACAAAAGATGCGCAAGGATGCTATTCGCTAGGACTTTTATTCTTGCAATTTGGTCAGCTAGTGGCTAATCGCTTAGATATTAGAAATATCGCAAAGCCTGTAATGGAAGCGCTCCGAGATGAAGTAGAAGAAGCGGTTAATTTAATTGTACGAGATGGGAATGAAGCTATGTATATTGAAAAAGTAGATACGCTTCATCCGGTGCGTCTCTATACATCAATTGGAAGGCGTTCACCTCTTTATGCAGGAGCTTGTTCACGCATTATCTTGGCGCATTTACCCGAAAAAGAACAAGAGGAATATATTACTCAAACGGAGCTAGCTCCAATAGGTATTGGAACTATTACAGATCAAAAGAAGCTAAGAAATGTATTAAAAGAAGCAAAAGAAAAAGGGTATACCATTAGCACCTCTGAATTAGAAAACTTTACAACATCTGTGAGCGCGCCGATTGTAAATCATCAAAATGAAGTGGTTGCAGGCATTAGCGTAGCGGGAATTGAAGCGAGATTTCAAGGAGAAAGACTGCCGTTCATTATTCAAAAAGTAACAGAAGCGGCAAGCCTAATTTCTGAAAAACTCGGTTATCAAAGATCATTAAAATAGCATACATAGAAAAATGGAGGTAGACCATTGAAACGATTAGAAGGAAAAACAGTCGCACTCGTAGGTCAGCGTAAAGTAGAAGAAATTAGTAAAATTGTTAAAAATCTTGGCGGGACCCCGCTTGTACGACCTGCGCAAGGAACCATCTTTTTAGATGACACACACTTAGAGGCAGATATTAAAGAACTGGTAAAAGGAAATTATGATTGGTTTATTTTCACGACAGGCGTCGGTACAGAAATTCTTTATAAAACGGCAGATAAGCTAGGGCTGGCCGACGAATTCCTTTCTTCTTTACAAGCAGCTAATATTGCTGCACGCGGGTATAAAACCGTAAATATGTTAAAAAAGCTAGGCGTTACTCCAACCGTTCGAGATGATGATGGAAGTACCGCAGGACTCGTCAGAGCGCTTCATTCGTTTTCTTTTGAAGAAAAGCATGTAGCGCTTCAGCTTCACGGAGATCCTGCACCAAAATTGATTGATTTTCTATCGAATCAAAAAGCCCAATTTAAAGAGATTTTACCGTATCAGCATATTCCTCCACAAGCAGAAGTGATGGAACAGCTTATAAACGAATTAATAAGCGGAAAAATTGATGCTGTTAATTTCACAAGCGCTCCGCAGGCCCGGTTTTTGTTTTCATTTGCAAGAGAACACGGACAAGCTGATCACATTCGAGAACTCTTTAAAAGCTCTGTAGTAGCTGTATCCGTAGGAAAAGTAACCGCTGCTGCTTTAAAAGAAGAAGGAGTAGATCGTATTGTTATTCCTGATCAAGAGCGAATGGGAAGTGCAATTGTAGCTTTAGAACATTATTATCAGCAGTGTGATTAAAAAAACCTTCTCGCCATGAGGCGAGAAGGTTTTTTGTATGGCTTCATCCAAGCGTTGTCGAATATTGTTTGAAAATTGCCTATTGCCCTCTTTTTGAACTTCTTCAAACATCGAATAGAAACAAATTCATTGTTATTCCAGAAAATCATTTTCAAATATTGTAAAAATGGAAGATAAAGGGTAAAAATAGACGAATATGTTAAAGAGTTGTTACGCTTCTTTTAGAAATATCTTAAATTTAAACAGCTTAAACCATGATAATTATCTACTTTATAACGCTAAAAACATTGCTGGTTGAAGCTTGATAGATCTTTCACTTGCATGGGGAAATAAAGGTATATTTTTGCAGGCAAGAAGTGAATGTATACACAAGCGTTAAATGTTACATTACTGAAATACAATTGTAATATTGTTATTCTTTTTTTGAACGCTTATCGTGGTATAATTTTCGTAGATTTTCATTAGCATATTTAGCTATTTATCGACAAATACAGTGAACTTTACATAAATTGTCAGACTTTTATACATATTGATACATAATTAGAAATTACTAGTTTAACAGAGCGAGAAAGCGGAGGAATTCATATTGAAAAAGAAAATGCTTTTACTTAACACAACGGTTTTATTAGGCCTGGGAGGAGTTTTATCAACTCCAGCGTATGCCTCTACCATTCAGGATATGGAATTACACAAATCTCAAATTCAAAATCAGCGTCAAGATGTGCAATCTAACATTAAAGCAGCTTCTGATGAATTGACACGCCTTCAAGCAGAGCAAGATCAAATGAAAGCACAGCTTGAGCGCTTAACAATAGCAGAAGAAGAAAACAATCAAAAAGCCCAAAAAACAGAAGCCGATATTAAAGAAACGTCTAAACAAGTAGAGCAGCTCGAAAAAGAAATTAAGCTGCTTCAAGAAAAACTTGAAAAGCGAAATGCTATTTTAAAAGATCGTGCACGTTCCCTCCAGGAAAGCGGCGGTAACGTAGAGTATTTACAAGTTTTACTTGGTTCTTCAAGTTTTGGTGATTTTGTAGATCGCGCGCTAGCTGTTTCAACTATTGTAGATGCAGACCGCGGCATTTTAAAAGAAACTAAAAATATGCAAGACGAATTAAAAACAAAACAAGCGGATGTTAAGTCTAAGCTTGCTAGCTTAGAAGACATGAAGGCAGAACTGGATGAAATGACTGTCCAGCTAGCAGCTCAAAAGAAACAAAAAGATGCATTGGCAAAAGAACTAAAAGATAAAGAAGCAAAAAATGAAGAACTAAAAGCTTCTCTACAATCAAAAGACAGCTCTCTTGCAAATGAACAGTCTACGCTTGAACAAAATATTAAAGATCAAAAAGCTGCAGAAGAAGCAGCTGAACAAGCGGCTAAAGAGGCAGCCAAGAAAGCAGCTGAGCAAGCTCAAAAAGCAGCGGCTGCACCAGCTGAAAAAGCCGATTCATCTTCTGTTAAGGCAGAAGCACCAAAAGCAAGCAGCAATGATGTGGCACCTACAAGCGCTCCAGCTCCAAAAGCTAGCAATGTCGTAACAGTAGGAAACCGCTGGATTGGAAACTCTGCTTACGTATTTGGCGGTGGACGCAGCCAGTCTGATATTAGCCACGGCTTATTTGACTGCTCGTCATTCGTACACTGGGCGTATTCTCAAGTTGGCGTTAACCTTGGACCTCTTGGATCTGTAAGTACAGAAACGTTAAAGCATGCTGGAACACAAGTGTCTTCTAGTCAAATGCAGCCTGGCGATCTTGTTTTCTTCGATACATATAAAAAAGACGGCCACGTTGGCATTTATGTAGGAGGCGGCAAGTTCATCGGTGCTCAAAGCTCAACAGGTGTTGCAATTGCAAACATGAGCAGCGGTTACTGGAAACAAAAATTCAACGGACGCGTAGTTCGTATTTAATAGGGTATAGTAAAAAGAAAACATCCCATCTGGATGTTTTCTTTTTATATTGTAAGGAGCGTATGACTATGAATTCTATTTTTGATCATATACAGCCCGACTTAGATATTTTATTTGTCGGGTTTAATCCAAGCATCCGTTCAGGTGAAACGGGTCATCATTTTGCGAATCCAACCAATCGCTTCTGGACGATTCTTCATAAAGCAGGTTTGACAGATCGTAAATATCATCCGGAGGAAGATCACTCACTGCTCCAGCTAGGGTACGGTTTAACCAATATTGTAGAGCGTCCTACAAAGGCAGCTGATGAGATTACAAAAGAAGAATATGCAGAAGGCAGAGAAATTTTAAAGAAAAAAATAGCTACATATACGCCTAAAATCGTTTGTTTTGTTGGAAAAGGTGTCTATCAGCATTACAGCGGACGCAAGCAAGTAAAGTGGGGTAAACAAGAGAAATCGATGGTACCAGGAATCATAGAATTTGTTGCCCCGTCTTCAAGCGGGCTCGTTCGGATGAAAGTAGATGAAGTAGTCGCCATTTATGCAGAGCTTCCGACGTTGCTGCGTACATTAAAATAGAGAAAGCCCTAGGGCTTTCTCTATTTTGTAAACGAAATATCAATTTGAATAATTTCTGATCGGCTCCCGATTCGAAGCGGAGGACCCCAAAAGCCAAATCCTGAAGAGACAATGGTATGCAGTTGGTTATTTTGCTTGTAGCCCCAATCAATTTCAAATAACCGCTTTGTGATCAAATGATTAGGTGCCATTTGTCCTCTGTGAGTATGGCCGCATAGCAGCAAATCCACGCCTGCTTGTTCCGCTTCTTTTAAAGAAAGCGGCTGATGATCCATTGCAATGACAGGAAGAGAGCGATCCGTTTCACTCGCTAAATCGAAAAAGCTGTCTCGGTTTTTGTCCGTCTTATCTTTTCTTCCTATTAAATACAAGCTATCACCTATGTTTAACACTTCATCCATTAAAATAGGAATGTTCATCTCTTTCATTCTTTCCACAAACTGAGGGATCTTCCCGCCGTAATACTCATGGTTTCCTAAAATTCCATATGTGCCTAAAGGCGCTTTGAGCTGTTTCATCATAGAATCCATTTCTTTCTTAAAGAATACGTGGGGATCATCATCAATAATATCTCCAGGAAGTAAAATAAGATCCGGCTGTATCTTTTGTACATGAGTGATTAACCGCTGCAAATGTTTTTTGCCGGACAATGTGCCAAAGTGCATATCAGATGCTACAGCAATGCGAAGGTTTTTCCGATTCGTCTTTTTAGCAAGCGAAATCGTATATTTTCTTACCACAGGACTGTAAGCATTATACGTACCGTAAGCAAAAATGAATAAAAAAGCGGCAATTATGAAAAATCCGATTGAATCGATAGCTGTAGAAAGCGAAGCGCCTAGAAGAGTAAGAATATATACGGCTAGATTACTTATAGGAAGCAAAAGAACCGAATATTGAATAAATCCTAACCAGTACGATCCCACAATTTTAAATATGCTCACTTGTTGAAACGCACGACTGATGATAAAGGAATAAGCAAAAAAGACAACGATCACCGTAAGAATCCATTTGTTTTCCACTTTCAACATTGTGTGAAGCCACATCCAAGCATTCCATCCGATGTACAGAACGAATAAATTATATAAAATAACAACCAAAATAGACCTTACTAACACACTTACTTTCATACGCTAACCTCTTTTCTTTCATCCGTAATTCCACTATAGCTCATTTTTATTGCTTCAACAAAATTTTATCTCTTCTTCTCATTAATAAAATTTTTGCTTGTCACACAAACGAAAAAACACACCTATAAAACAAGGTGTGTTTTTTGTATTAATGATGGTGATGCGCGTGGTGAAGGCTGCTGATCACAAATTCAGGCTCTGGAACGTGGAAATATTGAATCCATACGCCTTCTAAAAATTTCTCGCGTTTATCTAAAACGATATCGATATCTTTATCTGTTTTTACGATTTCATCATGTTCAGTCGGCGTATCGAATTTCCAATCATAATGCGCGTGATCACCGTGGTCGATAGTTACATATACACGAATCATTTTTCCTTGACCTTCTGGGCTAGCCAATGCATTTTTTAACACTTTTGCTGCGTTTCGATTAATTTTTACTTCCATTTCGAAAACTCCATTCTGTAACTTAGTATGTAACGTATTTTCGCAAACTTAAACGAAAAAGAGAAATTTTTTGCCTGACGCTGTATAGAGTTGCTTCATTCCAACGTAATACGCTACACTACACAAATGAACGAAAAAGGAGCGTATGATGAATGAAGATCGTTATTTTAGGTGACACTCATATTCCAAAAAGAGCGAAACATTTTCCCAAAAGACTCCTAGCCGAACTGAAAACAGCTGATGCTATTATTCATACGGGAGATTTTCAAACGATAGATGTCTACAATGACCTGCGTGTGTTTGCTCCTGTACATGGGGTGGTTGGAAATGTAGACAGTGAAGAGCTTCAGCAAGTACTACCATCTTCATTACTTCTTCCGTTTAACGACGTTACGATTGGCGTAACCCACGGTCATGGCAAAGGAAAAACGACTGAAAAACGTGCACTTTTGGCATTTGAACATGAACAAGTCGACGCAGTAATTTTTGGCCATTCTCACATTCCTACGCATAAACAAATTGGTGATATTACGTTGTTTAATCCAGGTTCCGCTACTGATAAGCGGCGTGAAAAGCAATTTTCGTTTGGACTTCTGTACATACAAAAAAACACGCTGCGTTTTGAACATATTTTTTATGATTCTAAAGACTAAAACAAGAGAGGACTCTTGTTTTAGCATTTTTACGTTGTATGGTCTAAATGAGCAATATATTCGTGAAGCTTATTTTCTTCGTAATCATTTAAGTCATGCATGGGAATAACCTGCTGAGTTTGAGGATCCGTTCCTCTTACTTCCGCAATTTTTACTCCTTCTTTATAGATATTAAAAATATCTTTTTCTTCCCCGCGCTGAACCTTTTCTGTTTCAAACATTGAAAAAGACTTGCTGTTTTTACTTTCTTCCATTAAAATCACCTACTTTTTTTATCGTACTCTTATCTTTTCACACCCATTGTTAATTATGTATACACTCGATGACTAAAGGAATATGAAGTCTTGCCGATAGAAAGAAAGTGCACGATCACTTTTAACTACGGAGAGAGAGGCTACATAGCATGGAGAGAGTAAGAAAAAAAAGGTCCCTTAATAACTTTAAGACAAAGCTGGTGCTAGCATTTGCAGCGATCTTATTGGTGCCATCTGTTACGATAGGTGTATCAGCTTACATAACGGCGAAACATGAAATTGAAAACCAAATTATTAACACAGCACAGCAAAATGTACAGTCCATTAATTCAGTGATTGACGATACCATTGGACCAAAAATTCATGATGTAGAGTTTTTTGCATCAGTGGTAAATAACGAGAGCTACAATGAAAAAGATATGGCTACTTTAAGCAAAGATTTTAACTTATATGCTTCGCTTCATCCAGAAGCCGTCAGCATTTTTACAGGAAATCAGCAGGGGAAGTTTATTCAATCGCCTAAAAAAGTGCTACAAGCAGGCTATGATCCCAGAAAACGAGACTGGTACAAGCTAGCCATGCAAAACAAAGGAAAAACAGTTGTCACTGAACCTTATCCGTCAGCCTCTACAGGTCAGACCGTTATTACTGTAGCGAAAACAGCGGCGGATGGCACAGGGGTTATTGCTTTGAATTTAGATATAAGCCGCATCAATAAAGCTGTCAGCAAAGTGAAAATTGGAGAAAAAGGATATCCATTTCTTTTGGATGGAGAAAGAAAATATATTGTTCACCCTACGGAAAAAGCAGGTACAAAAGCGAAAGATTCTCTTTTTGACAAGCTTTATACAAAGAGCTCTGGGTCTTTTGAATATACCTTTAACGGTGATGAAAAAAAGATGGTCTTTACGACAAATAAAACAACAAACTGGAAAATTGCAGGCACTATGTATTCATCAGAAGTTAGTGAAGCTGCACAGCCTATCTTTTACAAAACACTATTTATTATTGTAGCTTGTCTGATAATCGGGAGTCTTACCATTTATGTGGTATTGCAATCAATTATTAAACCGCTCAAACAGCTTAAGAATCAGGCTCTGAGCGTTAGTGAAGGAGATCTGACAACAGCGATTACCGTCAATTCAAAGGATGAAATCGGCGAGTTAGGGTATGCTTTTAGTCAGATGCAAAACAATCTTCGCACATTAATTCAAAATGTTGAAATGAGTGCAGAGCAAGTGGCTGCTTCTTCAGAAGAGCTAACGGCCAGCTCACAGCAAACGAGCGCTGCGACTGAACAAGTATCAGTTGCGATACAAGAAGTGGCTTCTAGTGCGGAAAAACAAAAGGCTGTTATTGACCAAAATGCAGCTTCTTTAGATGAGATTGTACAAGGAGTTTCTACTATTGCTCAGCGTACAGAAGCTGTTTCTCAGCTATCAAATCACACAACGTCTGAAGCTGTAGAAGGCGAAAAAGCTGTGAGAGAAACGGTCGAACAAATGGAATCCATTTCTCAATCCGTTGAGCTATCTAATACAACGATTCGTACTTTGTTTCAACGTTCAAAAGAAGTTGGAACCATTTTAGAAGTAATCAGCGGTATTGCTGCTCAAACAAATTTACTAGCCTTAAATGCTGCAATCGAAGCGGCGCGAGCTGGAGAACATGGAAAAGGATTTTCCGTTGTAGCAGCGGAAGTGAGAAAGCTGGCAGAACAATCACAAGTGTCCGCGTCTCAAATTTCTGAGCTTATTCAAGCTATTCAACAAGATACTCAGGAATCTGTAAATACAATGGAGCAAGTTACAAACAAAGTTGAAGAAGGACGAACAATTTCACAAACGGCTATTCAAAAATTCGAACAAATTCTAAGCAGCATGAATGAAACGACTCCGCAAGTAGAAGAAGTGGCTGCTACTGCTCAGCAAATTTCAGCAGCGGTTGAAGAAGTGGCTCGTACAGCAGGTGAAATGGCGATCCTTGCTAAAGGAAATGCAGCTACATCTGAAGAAGTGGCCGCATCAACTGAAGAACAGCTGGCTTCAATGGAGGAAATTGCTGTTTCCGCACAATCTCTGTCTCAAATGGCAGAACAATTAACAGCGCTCATTAGCAAATTTAATTTGTAAACTTTCGTCAAATCGTCATAGACCTCTTTTATATTGGAAAAAGTAGAACATACACACATGAAAGAGGTGACAGTATGATGGAGCAAACAAAAATGACCTTTGAGCCAGCTTCAATTAACGATGATATGCATGCGAAGCTTAAACAGCTAGAAGAGCAGTTTCAACAAACATTAGGAAAAAGAGTAGCTTTAGTTGCATACGAAGCTGAAAAATAAAGAAACAAAAAAGAAAAGACACTAGGTCTTTTCTTTTTTTGTTTCAATAAGGTTAACATCCATTAAATTACAGGTTTTTTTCATATACTTTCTTTAATATACTTTCTCAAAACGAATTATAATATAGTGTAAAATTACACTTTTATAGTGTTGTTTCACTTTTAATATGGTATAATTTAACAGAAATAAAGAAAGGAGCTTACAGTTTGTGATGAAGAAAAACGTGTTGTTAGGAACTTTTTTATCTTTTTATCTAGTAGGTTCATATGCCTCCTATCATATTTATAAACAGCAGCAAAGCCGTCCTGTAACGAAAGATGTTGCTCGGCTTCTTCCTACAAAAGTCAAAGAAATAAAGCATGGAACAACTGAAAAACAGCTGAAAGATTGGGTGAAAACCGCTTCACAGCATCATGAAAAAATAGCGATTTCAGGCATGCAGCACAGTCAAGGAGGGCAGACGTACTATCCGAATGCTATTTTACTTGATATGAAGCAGTACAATAAAATTGTAGATTACAAGCCACGTCAAAAAGAAATTACGGTTCAAAGTGGGACAACGTGGAATGATATTCAGCAATATATACATAAAGACGGTCTTGCTCTTCAGGTTATGCAATCACAAAATATTTTTACCGTTGGAGGTTCTATTAGCGTGAACGTACACGGCAGAGATATTCGATACGGTTCTTTAATGGATACGGTAAAATCTATGCGTCTCCTGCAGGCCGACGGGTCTATTATCGAAATTAGCCGGACAAAACACCCTGAGCTGTTTTCTTTAGTAAACGGAGGCTACGGGTTATTTGGGGTCATTTTAGATGTGACGCTTCGTTTGACGGACGATGAATGGTATGAAGATGAAATTATCCGCTTAGATTATAGGCAGTATACAGCGTATTTTAAAAACCACGTACAGCATAACTCTGACGTTCGTATGCATATAGCGCGTATTTCTGTTTCTCCTAATCAATTGCTAACAGATATGTACGTCACAAACTATCGCTTATCTTCTCAAAATACCTCTACTGCAAACGAACCGCTCAAGACAGAAAAAATAGTGGCGCTTCCTAAATTTATGCTAGGGCTGTCTCGTTACAGTGACTGGGGAAAAGATATGCTGTGGGAAACACAAAAGGCTTATTTCTTAAGGCAAAATGGCCGGCTTGAAACAAGAAATAATGTTATGCGTTCTGAAAGTGATTTTATGGAATACGAAAGTGTTAGCCGGACGGAAGTTTTACAGGAATACTTTGTTCCGGTTGATGAATTTGCTTCTTACATCAATGATTTACGCGAAGTGTTAGCAACAGAGAAATTAAATTTACTGAACATTACTGTTCGCTATGTAGAAAAAGACAATAAAGCCGTCATGTCTTATGCAAAAGACGACATGTTTGCTCTCGTTTTACTTATTAACCAGAAAAAAGACCATCAAGGCATGGATGATACACAAAGAGTTGTCAGAAAAATGGTGGATGTAACGCTGCAGCACCAGGGAAGCTATTACTTGCCTTACTACGGCTACCCAAGCAAAAAGCAATTAGAAGAGGCTTACCCTCATACAACCGCCTTTTTTAATTTAAAAAGAAAATATGATCCAAAGGAAACGTTCGTTAATTTATTTTATAAGGAGTATGGAAAATGACGTACAAACAACTCTTACACTCACAAAGCTTGATGATTACTGCAAGCAGTATTGTTTTTCCTTTTTACCTTTTACTGCTTCGAAATCTTGGCGATAGTTATTCACAATTTGGCTTAGCTTACGGAATTTTCGCTTTAACCGCAGCTTTGAGTCACCCTTTAATCGGTTCATGGAGTGACAGAGTAGGAGAAAAGCGCTTGCTCATTTTATATACGTTTGGGATGGCGGTTGTTATGCTTGTGATTCCCGTTCTATCAACTATTACGCAGGTGTATATCATTCAAGTTATAATGGGGCTACTTGGAGCTCTTCAAAAAACAGCAGAAAAAATAGCGTTATCTAGGCAGACAGATCGTGCTCATACGGGAAAACAAGTAGGACACTATCATTTATGGACCTCTATATGGGCAGCTTTAGCCGTGATTGCAACAGGGTATATCATTGATTTCCTTACAATCGGCAGCCTTTTTTACATCACTTCGTTTATGTATGTAGCGGCAGGGGTATTAATATGGCAAAAACCAAAAACAGTCGAGCTTGAACGCCACCATTCGCTGTAAAAGCATATATGGACAGGTCACTTGAATTTTTTAGTTCGTATTATAAGATACTATAAAAAATTTATGTTCTCCCGATATAAGTACTGAAAGGAGAAACGTTTATGCAAGGTATAAGTATATCAGGGCAAGATGCATGGTCTTCTATTATAGTATCGTTCGCTATTTTCATCATTATATGGGGTCTGATTCCAGGCTTAACTATAAAGTATGTATGTAAAAGTCAAACACTAGGTATAGCAAGTTTTTTTGTTGGTATTGCCTATGGGGTTAAAGCAGGTCATTTCCTTATTTAAATACGATTTGGTGTAAGTGAGGAAGCTTGGACTGCTATTAGCTAAGTGGGAATCCCTTTTGTTTCCTGTTATTTTTTTAGAGCAGTTCTCCATAATAACAGTTAAAGAGGTGAATCCGATGACAGATAACAATGTTGGGTTTGGAGTTAGCGGAGGCGAAGAGACGAGAAAAAAATCTACTGTTTCTAGTGAAACTCCTATATCTAATGATGTACAACAAAATCAGAAACAAGATAACTACGAAAAGCTTAGCCACCAACTAAATTCATTATCTGATGATGAATTTAGAGCAGATCGTGATGAAGATTAAGGGTTTCCTATCAAAAAAGAATATTTAAATTAAATAAAGTATTATGAAAGTAAACTAATTGGATTCCATGACTTTAACGTGATAGCATTAATTACTGGTACAAACATACCACTTGACTACTTTGACATGCTATTTTGTCAAAGTTCTTAGTTATTTCTTTGATAACTGAGAATCCATTTGTAACCTTTAAGTAGAGATATAAAGGTAATCCTTCACTTTAATAAGTGAAGGATTTTTTTTATCATTTCGTAATGGTTTTGCGATTGTTTGGATTAACGGTGATAAAACAGATACATTGTATACAATGTAAACGTCGTCATGTATAATGTAACTTATTCTTAGTTGAAAACTTGAATGAGCAGGGGAGACATACTCGAGATAAGCGGAGGCATACACCAGTGTCTAAGAAAATACATGATTTTAATGATATTATCCGAAAGCTGCGCAAAAAACTTTTTGGAAAAGGTCCAGAACGAATTCATACTGTATTTGTTCAAAATATGGCTATTTCAACTTTGTACGGCAACTTAACGCCAGCTGAACAATTTATCGCGAGAACAACCGAAGGTAAAGAGACGGTACATATGGCAAGAACGAAGCTTATTCAAAACCTTTATGCTTCATCTCCTCCAGAGGGGCTTGAAGACTTGTTAGGAGCTAAGCTGGAGTACTTATTTTCTGATATCAAAGTAGAAGAAGATATCGCTGTTTCTGTGTTTGTGTTTGAAACCAATATTCAGTAGAACAACGTAAAATACATAATTTAATTAAATGAAAGAGAAGTAGGATCTGCTTGTTTTTTATTTGATTTTATTATAGATAATGATGACTGATATACTGTAAAGAAAGTGCAGGATTATTAGGCAGCATTCAAAAACCTTGTGTAAAAGGTGTTTTTGAGTGCTGCCTTTTTTAGTTAAGGAGGAGTTTTATGGCATTTCACAAGCCGGATAAAATGTTAAACATCGCTTTAGAAGCGGGGGTTTCAAAAACGAAGCTATCCATTTCTTCCATTCTCATGCTTGGGTTTTTAGGAGGCGCATTTATTGCGCTTGGTTTTTTACTAGATGTGCGCGTCATTGGTAATTTACCAGCTGAATGGGGAAGTTTATCGAATCTTTTAGGAGGGGCGGTCTTTCCTGTAGGTCTTATGCTGGTCGTACTTGGGGGAGCGGAGCTTATTACAGGGAATATGATGTCTGTTTCCATTGCCCTGTATGCAAGAAAAATTTCACTTCGTCACTTGCTTCATAACTGGTTTTGGGTCACGCTTGCTAACTTTTTAGGTGCCGCATTTATTGCATATTTCTTTGGACATATTGTAGGTTTAACAGAAACAGGGCCTTTTTTAGATAAAACGGTAGCAATTGCTCAAGCTAAAATTGATGAATCGTTTTTTAAAACGCTTATATCTGCTGTGGGCTGCAACTGGCTTGTATGTTTAGCTATTTGGCTTTCATACGGCGCTGACGATGTTACGGGGAAAATTCTTGGTATTTGGTTTCCGATTATGGCATTTGTTGCGATTGGCTTTCAGCACGTTGTAGCCAATATGTTTATTATTCCCGCCGCTATTTTTGCAGGTCACTTTACATGGATTGATTTTATTGCAAATATTGTCCCTACCTTTATTGGAAATATGATAGGAGGAGCTGTATTTGTAGGCCTTATTTATTTTTCTTCTTATCAACGGAAACAAAAAGAACAATTAAAAAAAGCTTCTTAAGCGGTTTTATCAGTTGTCATAAAAAAGCAGTCTCTTAGTAAAGAGGCTGCTTTTTTGATAATGAAAGGTGAAAAAAGGTACTTTTAACAATTTATGTATGATAACATATAAAACAATTAAGGTTCGGTAAAGGGTCAAGTTCGTTTTTTATTTTCATAATAATATTATGGTTAACTAGATGGTAAGGAATACATGTATAAGGGAGAGAAATAAATATTGAATATTGGTATAGGATTGATTCTAATATCTGTCGCACTACTATTTCTTATATCAGGAATGTTTTTACGCAAAAAGAGAAAAAAGGTATGTAGCAGCAGTTTGTTAATCGCAGGAACATTGATTTTATCGGCAGGTCTATTATTACTTACTGGTTTATATGATCCGTATGCAAATCATATTTAATAACTTACTAACGGAGAGTGAAGAAATTGAAGTTCATGTTTGCTGTTTTATTGATTATATTTGGCAGCATTTTAGTTGGGTTGACCAGTAACAGTCTAGGCGCGACAGGTAATAACATCATGCATTTAGCTGGAATTGGGTGCCTTATAGCAGCTATTTTTATAGTAAAAGACAAAAAAGATACTAAACGCCGTACAAAAAGGGAATGCGATGTTTAATCACGCATTCTTTTTTGATGTGAGCAGTTTTAGACCTTTGTCGTCCACTTTTTCTTACAATTATTATAAAATAGAAAGTAACAGCGATACATACAGCAGTAAGGTGGTATTCAACAATGAAACAATCTAACAAAACGATCGGTATTGCAGCGCATGTCGATGCAGGAAAGACAACGTTTTCCGAACAGCTTCTTTATCATACCAAAAGTATTAAACAACGAGGAAGAGTCGACCACAAAGATTCCTTTCTTGATACCCATACGATTGAAAAAGAACGAGGAATTACGGTATTTGCCGATCAAGGAACTTTTTCATATAACGGTTCTACTTACTATTTAATTGATACGCCAGGCCACGTCGATTTTTCACCTGAAATGGAACGTTCTATTCAAGTGATGGACTATGCGATTGTTATCTTAAGTGCAGTAGAAGGAGTCGAAGGCCATACAGAAACCGTTTGGCAGCTGCTTCAAAAACATCGTGTGCCCGTATTCTTTTTCATCAATAAAATCGATCGTGTAGGAGCAGATCCTGAACGTGTTGTAAACGATATTAAACATAACTTAACCCCCGATGTTTTTGACATAACGTCAGAGCTTATAGATGGCTCGTTAAGTGAGGAACTTATTGAATTTATAGCTGAAAAAGATGAAGAGCTTCTCGATGCATTTATGGAAGGCAAGAATGATCAAGCTTATTGGAAAGCAGCTATGCAAAAGCATATTCAAACCAATCAGCTTTTCCCGTGTGCTTGTGGCTCAGCTTTACAAGATATCGGCATTGAAAGTTTTTTAGAGAAGCTCGATTTGCTAACAGAAACTCGCTACTCGAAGGAAGAAGCATTTTCAGGTCGTGTATATAAAATTCGGCACGATGAAAACGGCATGCGCATCACGTTTATTAAAGCTCTAAGCGGGACAATGCAGGTGCGTGATGAAGTGGCTTATGAAAAAAACGGAGAGCTATACGAAGAAAAAATCACTCAAATTCGTGCTTATAACGGAAGTACATTTAAAAACGTAAATGAAGGTTCAGCTGGCAAACTTTTTGCAGTTACAGGGTTGTCTTCAGCAGCGATTGGAGACGGTCTTGGAACGTTAAAAGAAAGCCAACCTTACGAACTTTTGCCTACGTTAAAATCAAAAGTTGTTTTTGAACCTTCTGTTCATCCAAAAGAAGGAATTAAACTTTTTCAATTATTAGATGCTGAAGACCCTTCTTTACATGTGACGTGGGAAAAAAGGACTCAAGAGCTTCATATTCATGTGATGGGAGCCATTCAGCTAGAAATCCTCGAAAAACTGATAAAAGAACGTTTTAATATAAAAGTACAGTTTGAAGAACCAGAAATTTTGTACAAAGAATCCATTCAAAATACAGTGATGGGCTACGGGCATTTTGAACCGTTGAAACACTATGCAGAAGTTCATTTGAAAATAGAAGCAGCGGAACGAAACAGCGGAATTACTTTTGAAAATGCTTGTCACGCCGACGATTTATCCGTTGGGTATCAAAATCTAGTCCGTCAGCATATATTTGAAAAGCCGCATCATGGTTTGTTAACGGGTTCACCTGTTACTGATATAAAAGTGACATTATGTACTGGACGAGCTCACAACAAGCATACAAGCGGAGGAGATTTTAGAGAAGCAACGTACCGTGCACTGCGACAAGGGTTAGAAAAAGCAGAAAATATTGTGCTAGAACCGTATTATGATTTCAAAATTAAAGTGGATATTGATCAAATGGGGAGGGTATTAGCGGATGTTCAAAGTGCAAACGGTCGCTTTGATTCTCCTGAAACAACCGAAAACAAAGCGATTATTACAGGCAAAGTTCCTATTGCTACTTTTATGACCTACGGTTCGACGTTAGCATCTTTTACGCATGGAAAAGGAGCGATGTCTCTATTATTCGGAGGATATGAACGCTGTCATAATGAAGCAGAAGTGATTGAACAAATCCGCTACAATAAAGAGGCGGATCCCGAATACAGTTCATCGTCCGTCTTTTGCGCAAAAGGACAGGGCTATACGGTTCCTTGGAAAGAAGCAGAAGAAAAAATGCACTGTTTATAAAAAGCACTGTAGCGATTGCTACAGTGCTTTTTCGTAATAGGTTTTCATTAGTTATTTTCTTCATATCTTTACAATAAAAACCGCATTATAGTATATTTTACTTATATTTCTAAAAAGAGGTGACAGAAACGTGGATGCTACTCTTAAAACAACTAAAAGCGGAGTAATAGGAGGGATTCTCGGAGGAATTTCACTTTTATATGTCATTATTAATACTTTATTGATCCTTAACTTTTTTACAGGACTTATTGCGGCTGAAAAGCTTCAAGGACTGCCTATTATCGCACCTATCTTTTTAGTTCCGCTCATGATTGTTCCTGCAATTATTGGTTTTTTTATAAAAAAAGACAAGCTCTGTCTATGGGCGATTATTTTAAATATCATCTTGTTTCTTGTACCAATTGGCTACCATGTTATCGGTACATTAGTATTTGGCCCTTAATTAAAAAAACGAACAAACTTCAATATAAAGTTTGTTCGTTTTTTTATATCATGTAACCTTCTATAAACACTATTGAGCCGGAGCAGTAGCTGTACTGCTGTTTTCGTCTTTCACCATCATCCTTACGCCTTGTACAACCGCAATTCCTTCCCACTTATCAAGATCAGGTTCGAGAAATTCTAAAGCAAACGTGTGGGGACGTAATGACAGAAAAGAAGAGAGTGTGCGGACTTGAATAATAGGAACGCCGGAACGCAAAACGTCAAATTTGCGATCTGTTATATTCCCCGTAATTTCATATGTATCGCCATCGTTTCTGATATAAAGATACTTCTTTTTTAAAAAAGTAAATTTTCGCTGAATCATGCCAACTTCATTTCCGTGGTGATCAGAAATAATCAGCTTCGGCATAAGGGCAAACATTTTAGATTTACCTGTAAATATAATTTCTTCGTCCTTTAAAATCTCAAATTTATTAGCAATAGATAACTTATATGCGACATTTCCAATGACGTCTTGTGATTCATTATAAATAGGAGATTCACCTAACTCGAAAAACTTGTCTTGCAAGATAATCCCTTGTTTCTCCATTTAAAAACCTCCTTTAGAATATATTACCATATTTTTCACCCTTTGAGTTGTGCCAAGCAGATTTTTATGAGTATCACTAAATAAAGATCACCCTTATGTGCTGCGGATAATGGAAAGAATGAAAATAGTCTTCAAAGCTCATAATGTGTAAAGGAGACCTGCTTGTTATAACACCAGGTGAACATAAAGCAGTTTGTTAGATATACATAAGGAGATGATACTTTATGCCTCAATGGCATCCGCATCGTGAACAAAAAAATTTACCTGATGAATTTCCTGTTAATCCACTTTTTTCTCGACAAGGAGAAGTGACGATTCCAAGGCTGCGTATCAGTGATCAAGGTATGCTTCCAGAAACAGCTTATCAAATCATTCATGATGAAATTGCTTTAGACGGAAATGCCCGTTTAAATTTAGCTACGTTTGTTACTACTTGGATGGAACCTGATGCAAAGCGTTTGTACGGAGAGTCTTTTGATAAAAATATGATTGATAAAGATGAGTATCCGCAGACAGCGGCTATTGAAGAGAGATGCGTACGTATTTTAGCGGACCTTTGGAATTCACCTAATCCTGATACAACGATGGGCGTTTCTACTACAGGTTCATCTGAAGCGTGTATGCTTGGCGGACTAGCGTTAAAAAGACGCTGGCAAAAAATGCGTAAAAGTAAAGGGTTATCAACAGACCGGCCGAACATTGTATTTAGTTCATCCGTTCAAGTGGTGTGGGAGAAGTTCGCAAACTATTGGGACGTAGAGCCTCGTTATGTGAACATTAATGCAGATCATCCTTATTTAGATCCAGAAGGCGTCATTAATGCAGTTGACGAAAATACAATTGGTGTCGTACCGATTCTTGGAGTGACGTATACAGGAGTTTACGAACCAATTGCTGCTATCGCAAAAGCATTAGATGAGCTACAGGAAAAAACAGGGTTGGATATTCCTATTCATGTAGATGCCGCTTCTGGAGGTTTTATCGCTCCATTTCTTCAACCAGACCTTATCTGGGATTTCCGCTTGCCGCGAGTAAAGTCCATTAACGTGTCAGGACACAAGTATGGTTTAGTTTATCCTGGATTGGGATGGGTGATTTGGAGAGAAAAAGAAGACTTGCCTGAAGATCTTATTTTCCGCGTTTCTTATTTAGGAGGCAACATGCCAACTTTTGCGCTCAACTTCTCTAGACCAGGAGCACAAGTTCTTTTACAGTACTACAATTTCTTACGTTTAGGTAAAGACGGCTATTTTGCCGTGCAAAAAACCTCCCAAGAAAACGCGCTGTTTCTGAGCAAAGAAATTGGAGAAATGGAAGCATTCGAAATTCTTGCTGATGGTTCAGATATCCCGGTTCTTGCTTGGAAACTAAAAGAAGGATACACGCCAAACTGGACGCTTTATGACTTGTCTAGACAATTGCGCACGTATGGATGGCAAGTGCCTGCTTATCCGCTGCCTGCAGACATGGAAGAAATAACAATCATGCGTATTGTCGTTAGAAATGGATTTTCAAGAGACCTTGCTCATTTATTTATGGTTAATTTCAAACAAGCCGTTGAATTTCTTAACTCGTTGGATAGACCTGTTCTTAAAGACACGAAATACGACAATGGATTTCATCATTAACATCTGTTACGAAAACACAAAGCCGTGTTCTGAAAAAAGTATATGGCTTTGTGTTTTTTTATGCATAAAAAGATAATTTTTTCAAAAAAATCCATAAACAACACAAGAAAATATTCTTATATTTTCTTAATTTTGGTATAATAACCCCTAAGGTTTTATAGTTCTTTAGAATTATGTAAAACCTAAAAAAAGATAAAAAAAGGGGATAATAGTCTATGAAAATGTTGAAAGTTGCTTTTGGTATTCCATTATTAGCTATATTGCTAGCAGCCTGTAGCGATGAGTCCAGTGAAACGGTATCGCAAAAAGAAGAGCCTACAGAGAAATCAACAGCGGTTCATACTAAAGAAAATGGCAATAAAACGGCTGTAAAAGAATCATCGCCGAATACATTACAAACAAAAGCATCCACAATTAAAAAAGCTGTTAATTCTAAAGAAGCTGATCGTGATTACTTATTAAACGTAATGAATGGTTATCAGTACATCCAATTAGGTGACAATAAATATATTTACTATGGCATTAATCAAGAGCAAAATGTTTTTTGTATGATGGAAGTTAATTTTGACGCGAGTGGTGATTATGTAGAAAACATCAATTTTGTTGATAATGCTTCAGAAGAACAAATTGCTTTGCTTCAAAACCAAATACAAGAACAACAAAAGCAATTATCAGACCTGGAACAGCAGCAAATGGAAAAGGAATTAGATGACTACTATGCGCAGCTAGAAGAAGACCGACAAAAAGAAGAAGAGGCGCAGGCCAAGGCTGATGCAGAAGCTGAAGCTCAGGCAGAAGCAGATCGCAAAGCGGAAGAAGAACGTTTAGCAGAAGAGGAGAAGAAACAGCAGGAGGAAGAGGAAGCTCAGGCTGATTCAGAAGATGAGGTCCAAACGGAATCGGAATCAGAACCCGAGCAAGAAGAAGATACAGAAGCAATTGAGGAAGAGGAACCAGCCGAACAAACAGTTTCCCAAGAGCAAGCTATCCAGCTAGTTCGTGATCAGCAAGGCATATCTGAAGATTCACCTCTCCTTGTAGCATATGATCACGTTGACGATTCTGGAAACTATATTATCCATGTTTATGAAAATGTTGTGGATAATGAAGAAACAGGAGAGGAGCATACAGCTACACAAGGTTGGTATCAAGTAAGTCCTAGTGATGGGTCCATTACTGATGTTACGGTAGATGGTTACTAATAAAATAAGCTGTTTATTAAACATAAAAAGAGTGATACAAAACCTCAAAAGTAGCTATTATATATACTTTTGGGATTTTAATTCCTGCTGACTATAAATTGTAATGAAATGAATTTTTCAAAAATTAAAACGTAGTAACTAACGTATAGAAAAGTTTTTTCTCTATCTTTCAAAAGAACAAAAAATGTTAGATACTGACACTCTTAAATACAATCGATATATAATTTATCTATGCTTCATTTTATAGTTCATTTCACTTTCGTAAAGAGAAAGTACATTATAAAACTAAACATCTTTTCCTCCACAGATATAAAAATAGTAAAAGATTTAGAGGAAGACAGCCTCATTAAAAATGGCTGTCTTTTTTTGTCGGAATTTGAATATAGAATTATATGGTTATGTTAAAAATTAAGTAGTATCATAGTCGTAGTTATAAAGTAACCACATATGGTTAAGGGAGAGATTAAATGAAGAAAAAGGGTATCATCTCATTATTATCTGTAGGTTTACTAGCTTCCTCATTATCAGTAAGCACAACTCAAGCAGCTGAAAATAACTATGAGTCTTCAAAGAAAACAATTGAAAGCCGATTGAAATCTGATAAGCCGTTAAATCATAATGTTATTAATCCCTATGCGCTAAGAGAAATTAAAGAACAAACTTTAATTACATTAGAAACACCTAAAGGTTTTTCTACGAAAAAATTTAATGCACCAAGTGCAAGTATTAAGGGCAGTAGTGGTCAGCCAATGTATGAAAGTGAGCCTAATGATGATTTCAAAATAGCAGATACACTACTAAACGAGAGAGTAACATTTGGACAATTCGACGATACTCTTGATATAGATTTTTATAAGGTGAACGTATCTGGAAAAGGGACTTTACTAGTAGCGGGTGGAACAGATACTACTTCCAATATCGATTTACTATTTTTAGCAACTGAATATGAATATCAAGATCATGGTTATTTAGAATACTTAGGTTCTGAATATGATGATGGAGTGGAAGTGCAAGGATATAAAGTTAATAAAGCGGGCGCGTATTACATACCTGTTTTAGATCTAAACGGAAATGATTATGATGCTATATATGGAATCTCTACTCAATTTGAAGCTGACAAAGATACTGTTGCGCCAAATAAACCTACTGTTAATAAAGTAGACAATAACGATAAAGTTATAACTGGTAAAGCGGAAGCAGTTTCAACTGTAACTGTTAATGTAGGTAAAAAACGAATTGGGTATGCAAAGGCAAGTTCAAAGGGATCATTCTCTGTTAGTATTCCAGTTCAAAAAGCAGGCACTACGCTGAATGTAACTGCTAAAGATAGTGCGGGAAATGTAAGTAAACTTACCTATATAACAGTTGTAAAAGCTGACGTTACTCCACCAAACAAGCCAGCAGTTAATAAAGTAGATGATAATGATAAGGTTGTGACAGGAAAAGCAGAAGCTAACTCTACCGTAACTGTTAATATAGGGAAGAATAGAATTGGGTATGCAAAAGCAAATTCAAAGGGATCATTCTCTGTTAGTATCCCTATACAGAAAAAAGGAACTAAATTAAACGTAACTGCTAAAGATGCTTCGAATAATGTAAGTAAAGTTACATATGTAACTGTTGTGAAACATTAAAATTGATAAACTGTTTAGATTATCTGCAATGCATTAAGTGGAAAAAAAATCCAATAATAATCACAAAAGCTAAAATCAGACTGTTAGGATAGCAGGATAGCTAGTATTATAAGCAGACCAATTGCGTCTGCTTTTTTATTTAGATAAAATACATAACTCCGTAGTAAGTACACTTATTTAGACCTAATTAAGGCCTAAAACTTTATTATTAATAATGGAAGATTACAAGGATAATTACGTTCTTGAGAGTTTAAGGAATGAACAGGAACAAGGGGATAAGGAAAGAGCTAAATTATGTACCAAAGAGAACGGATTTTCATCCTCTCTTTAAAGAAAGCTGGTTTAAAGGGTGTAGAGTGCTCTCATCTAAAATGATAATTTTCGATGAATATTCGAGATGTTCATTATAACAAAGCAACAAATTATGATAAAAATCCAGTAAAAGACCGACATGAAAACTATTTTCCTCTGAAAACATACCAGAGCGATTGATAAGAATATTTTCGTATTTTTTAACGATTCTTTGAGTTCTCTTTATAATTTTTACCGCATCTTTCATTTTATACATTTCATTTAACTCTTCCGCAAATATGTGGAGGTCTTTTTGTATGGTAGTTCTAAGCGCTGCATTCATTTCTTTAATGTTCTGCGGTACTTCTTCCAGAATAAATTGCTTTATCATAATGAAATCAGACTGCACTGGTTCGTTCAAAAAGCTTAGGTATATACGAAGAGTGTTATACGCATCATACATCGGATTGTGCTTTTTACCCTCAAACTGCAAATTATATAAAGCTAAACCATTTTCTACTGATACGTTATTTTTAGAAACACGCTTTGTAAAAATTGCTTGAAAATCAACATAACGCTGTTCTATTTTCTTTATAGTAGCAAGAGAGATTTCGTGCTTTACCGCATCTATTTTTAAACGAGATAAATCGCTGGTAGACCAAGAGAAAAAACGGGATTTTTTAATTCCACCAATCCAGGTTAAAAAGTCTTCAAAAACATTTTTAAAATTACTTGCACCGACTAAATCAGTATCTTTAATGCCGGTTAACTCTGTGCAAAAACGGCTTAAGGACACCCGTTTTGTAGGTTGAATATAACGCTCAAAAAACTCAATGTCTTCTGTCTCGATATTGTACTTCACCGCGCCGAGCCGAATTGCTTCCATATCTTCAAACGGCATTCCTTTGTTTGAACACAGCATTTCAAAATCAAAAAAGATAAATTGTTTTACATCTGCCATATTCTATGCTCCTCTCTCTAACAGGTTATTATAAGGGAATAGCGGCGAAAGAGGAAGAACCAATAAATTCCAAATGTTGAGAATAACAATGAATTATTTCAAAAATTTCAAAATGCTAGGGGCGCTTATCAGCTTCTAGGTAGCGGAAAAGTTTTTGAAGCTCTTCGAGGGACATATAAACAGGAAGCTTTTTGTCTGATTTTGGCGCTTGGATGTCAGCAGTGAAGTCTGACTTCATATAATTTTCTTCTAAACGATATTGACTAAGTAGCTTGATATACGGCGTTGTAACGTTCTAGGCTTAACTCGATGATTAATTACTTAATTCTGCACAAAACGACGTACACTTAAAAAGGTCATCCAAATCAAGTGAGTGATTATTTTCTTATAGGGAGTCTTGATAAAGCCATAAAGCAAACGAGTAACCAAGACAACGCAATAGGTGATATGTATTCCAAAGATCTAAGAGCAAGGGAGACCTCAATGATTTTATTTCTTTTTCTAGTTTACATAATA
>NZ_JAQMYN010000016.1:0-58867 GCF_028369225.1 Priestia sp. AB | reverse complement strand
TGTTTACAATTTATTTGTTTTATGAAAAAGTATAGTAAGAACAATAAAATTCACGATTTGCAGGTTTTGAAATAAATTTTAGTGGCAACGATAAAAGTAAAGAATAAACTTTAATAGTACATAGTTGAAAATTTTTTCGTTTCCTTTTATATTTAAATTAAGGTCAAATATAGTCAAAGTCAGAAGGAGGGGGCAGCGTGCCAAATATCTCTGACATTATCGAACAGTATTTAAAACAAGTACTTGAATTAAGTGAAAGAGAAATTGTTGAAATAAGGCGCAGTGAGATTGCTGATAAATTTCAATGCGTTCCGTCGCAAATTAATTACGTTATCAATACCCGTTTTACAGTTGAGAGAGGTTATCTTGTAGAAAGTAAGCGAGGCGGCGGCGGTTTTATTCGTATTGCAAAAGTAAAAATGCATGATGCAGCGGATTTGTTTCAGCAAGTAATTGAGATGATTCAAAATGAAATTTCACAAGTAAGTGCTGAAAACGTCATTATTAGGTTAGTTGAAGAAAAAGTCATCACAGAACGAGAAGCAAAAATCATGTTGAGTGTTATCAATCGTTCAGTTATTAATATTGAACTTCCTTATCGTGATGAGCTAAGGGCTAATCTTTTAAAAGCAATGCTTAATTCATTACGCTACCGATAAGCTCATGATCTATTTTATTTAGAACAGGGAGTGATGACAGGATGATTTGTCAGCAATGTGAAACGAGACCTGCAACCCTTCACTTCACAAAAATCATTAATGGTGAAAAGACGGAGATGCATGTATGTGAACAATGCGCTTCAGAAAATGGAGATGCATTTTCTTTTTCAAATCAGCAAGGTTTTTCAATCAATAACTTACTAGCTGGCCTACTTAACCTAGATCCAGCAGTAACTGAAAATTATAAGCAACAAAGTCAGGAGATTCTTTCTTGTCCTACTTGTGGCATGACATATCAAAAATTTGCTAAAATCGGCAGGTTTGGATGTGCAGATTGCTACAAAACATTCGAGCGACCTCTTATTCCTTTCTTGAAGAGGCTGCATGGAGGTAATTATCTGCATCATGGAAAAATACCAGCAAGAATTGCAAGTAATCTTCATTTAAAAAAGGAATTACAGGCATTAAGATTGAACTTAAAAGAGTATATCGAAAAAGAGGAGTTTGAGAAAGCAGCCGAACTCCGAGATCATATTCGGTTACTAGAAAAGAAGATGAACGAATCGAGAGAGGAGGAAGCGTAATTCATGTCCCGGGATTTGTTCTTTTCCCAGCCTGTTAGCTCTTGGATGCGTCAAGAAGCTTCGAATTCAGATATTGTTCTAAGCAGTCGAATCAGGCTGGCTCGAAATTTAACTCATTATCTTTTTCCAACTCTCTTTTCTAAAGAACAAGCAGTTGAAGTGGTTCGAGTATTCGAGCAAGTTTTTCAAAAAAGTGAAAACACCAATCAGTGGAATTTGCATTTACTAAAGATGAACGAATTACAGCCTCTTCAAAAGCAAGTGTTGGTTGAAAAGCATCTTATCAGTCCTAACTTGGCTGAAGGAGATAACAACGGAGCTTGTTTTTTATCAGAAAAAGAAGATTTGAGTATTATGGTTAATGAAGAAGATCATTTACGCATACAATGTTTATTTCCAGGTCTTCAATTATCTGAAGCTTTAAGCACAGCGAATAAAGTAGATAATTGGATTGAGAAATACGTAGATTATGCGTTTGATGAAAATAGAGGGTATTTAACCAGCTGTCCCACAAATGTGGGTACTGGGCTACGTGCATCTGTGATGATGCATCTGCCGGCTTTAGTGATGACCCGTCAAATTCATCGTATTATTCCCGCTATTAACCAGCTTGGCTTAGTGGTGAGAGGAATTTATGGAGAAGGTAGCGAAGCTTTAGGGAATATCTTTCAAATTTCTAATCAGATAACCTTAGGGAAATCTGAAGAAGATATTGTGGCAGATTTAAATAGTGTCGTACAGCAGTTGATTACACAAGAGCACTCTGCAAGAGACGCGCTGTTTAAAACATCTCATGTAGAGTTAGAAGATCGAGTGTATCGTTCATATGGAGTATTGGCCAATAGCCGTATTATTGAGTCAAAAGAAGCTTCACAATGTTTATCAGATGTTCGATTAGGAATCGATTTAGGGTATATAAAAGGACTGAGTCAAAATATATTGAATGAACTTATCATTATGACGCAGCCAGGCTTTTTACAAAAGTATTCGGGAGGTCCTCTAAAGCCTCAAGAACGTGACATTAAAAGAGCCACCTTAATTCGAGAACGTCTCACTATAAATAAAAACACAAATTAAACGTGGAGGGTGACGATTATATGATGTTTGGTAGATTTACAGAGCGCGCACAAAAAGTATTAGCTTTAGCACAGGAAGAAGCACTACGCCTAGGTCACAACAACATTGGAACGGAGCATATTTTATTAGGTATCGTTCGTGAAGGTGAAGGAATTGCAGCAAAAGCTCTTTCCGCTCTAGGCCTAAGCAGTGAAAAAATTCAAAAAGAAGTGGAAGCATTAATTGGCAGAGGCCAAGAATTAACGCAGACCATTCATTATACACCTCGAGCGAAAAAAGTCATTGAACTTTCAATGGATGAAGCCCGAAAGCTTGGTCATTCTTATGTAGGAACAGAACATATCTTACTAGGCTTAATTCGTGAAGGTGAAGGCGTTGCAGCACGCGTTTTAAATAATTTAGGTGTCAGCCTAAATAAAGCTCGTCAGCAAGTGCTTCATTTATTAGGTAGCAATGAAGCTGCTTCAAGTCATCAAGGCGGAGGCTCTTCAAACGCTAATACACCTACGCTAGACAGCTTAGCACGCGATTTAACAGTTATAGCGCGCGAAGGAAGCTTAGACCCTGTTATCGGACGTGGGAAAGAAATTCAGCGTGTTATTGAAGTATTAAGCCGACGTACAAAAAACAATCCTGTATTAATTGGGGAGCCAGGTGTCGGTAAAACGGCAATCGCTGAAGGTTTGGCTCAGCAAATCGTCAACAATGAAGTTCCAGAAATTTTACGTGACAAACGCGTTATGACTTTGGATATGGGAACGGTCGTTGCTGGTACAAAATACCGCGGAGAATTTGAAGATCGCTTGAAGAAAGTAATGGATGAAATTCGTCAAGCAGGTAATATCATTCTCTTTATCGATGAGTTACACACATTAATTGGCGCTGGTGGCGCAGAAGGTGCTATCGATGCTTCTAATATTTTAAAACCGTCTCTTGCTCGTGGAGAACTTCAGTGTATCGGTGCTACGACTTTAGATGAATACAGAAAGTACATTGAAAAAGATGCAGCGTTAGAGCGTCGCTTCCAGCCAATTCAAGTGGATGAACCAACGTTGGAAGAGTCTATTCAAATCTTAAAAGGGCTTCGTGACCGTTATGAAGCGCATCACCGAGTATCTATTTCTGATGAGGCAATCGAGCAAGCGGTGAAACTATCAGATCGCTACATTTCCGATCGTTTCTTACCGGATAAAGCAATCGATTTAATTGATGAAGCTGGTTCAAAAGTGCGTTTACGTTCATTTACAACGCCGCCAAATTTAAAGGAATTAGAGCAAAAATTAGAATCAGTACGCAATGAAAAAGATGCGTCTGTTCAAAGTCAAGAATTTGAAAAAGCAGCATCTTTACGCGATACAGAGCAACGTCTACGCGAAGAATTAGAAGACACAAAGAAAATTTGGAAAGAGCAGCAAGGTAAAGAAAACTCAGCTGTAACAGTAGAAGATATTGCGATGGTGGTATCTAGCTGGACGGGTGTACCGGTCTCTAAACTGGCACAGGAAGAGACAGAAAGACTGCTGAACATGGAAGAGATTCTTCACTCTCGTGTAATTGGGCAAGAAGAAGCGGTAAAAGCAGTTGCAAAAGCTGTGCGCCGTGCTAGAGCAGGCTTGAAAGATCCAAAACGTCCAATTGGTTCATTCATTTTCTTAGGGCCAACAGGGGTTGGTAAAACAGAGCTTGCACGTGCATTAGCGGAGTCAATCTTCGGCGATGAAGATGCAATGATTCGTATTGATATGTCTGAGTACATGGAGAAACATTCTACTTCACGCTTAGTAGGTTCACCTCCAGGATATGTTGGATACGAAGAAGGCGGCCAGTTAACGGAAAAAGTAAGAAGAAAACCTTACTCAGTTGTTCTTTTAGACGAAATTGAAAAAGCGCATCCAGATGTATTTAACATTTTATTACAAGTGTTAGAAGATGGACGCTTAACAGATTCAAAAGGCCGTACAGTTGATTTCCGTAATACGATTTTAATTATGACATCAAACGTAGGTGCTGATACATTAAAACGAAGCAAGCACTTAGGGTTCACAGTGGAAGCAGAAGGGCAAGACTACAAAGATATGAAAGGAAAAGTAATGGCGGAAATGAAGCGCGCTTTCCGTCCGGAGTTCCTAAACCGTATCGATGAAATTATCGTCTTCCATTCATTAGAGAAACCTCACTTAGCTGAAATCGTTAAATTAATGGCGGATCAGTTAACAAAACGCTTAAAAGAGCAAGAAATTGATCTTGAATTAACAAAAGAGGCAATTGATAAGATTGCAGAGGAAGGTTTTGATCCAGAATACGGTGCTCGTCCACTTCGTAGAGCGATTCAAAAGCATATTGAAGACCGTTTATCTGAAGAGCTGCTAAAAGGGGTTGTTCAAAAAGGTCAGAAAGTGACGCTAGATGTAGATAAAGGAGAATTTGTTGTTAAATCCTCCGCTCCAAGCAGCATCAGCTAAATTTACTCAAACCAAGACGAGGCATACGAAAAAACACGTATGCCTCCCTTTTTATTTTAGCTTAGGAAATAGTGTACAATAGAGATAGAAATCGATTGAATGAACGGAGAGATTGATAACATAATGGCGAAACGAAAAACAAAATTTGCATGTCAGCATTGCGGATATGAATCAGCAAAATGGATGGGGAAATGTCCCGGATGCGGAAGCTGGAATTCTATGGTAGAAGAAATGGAAGAAACGAAATCATCACGCCGAGGAGCTTTTTCCGGAGCTACTGCTTCTAAAGTTCAAAAACCTCAGTCAATTACAGCGATTGAATCTACAACAGAACCACGAATTTTCACACCTTCTGCAGAGTTAAATCGTGTATTAGGAGGAGGTATTGTCAGAGGGTCACTCGTTTTAATAGGGGGAGATCCGGGTATCGGAAAGTCTACTTTACTTTTGCAAACCTCCGCGCAGTTAGCAATGAAACAAAATAAAGTACTATATATTTCGGGAGAGGAATCAACCAAGCAAACGAAGTTAAGAGCGGACAGGCTAGGTGTAAAAGCTGAAGAGCTTTATGTTCACGCAGAAACAAACTTAGAATTAATACTAGAGGCCATCTCAAGCATGCAGCCTGATTTTGTGGTGATTGATTCAATTCAAACCATTTACCATGCTGATGTCACATCAGCGCCAGGAAGCGTCTCACAGGTGCGAGAGTGTACGGCTGAACTAATGCGTGTTGCTAAAACGAATGGAATTGCCATCTTTATTGTGGGGCATGTAACGAAAGAAGGGGCCATTGCAGGTCCAAGACTTCTTGAACATATGGTGGATACGGTTCTTTATTTTGAAGGAGAGCGTCATCATACGTATCGTATATTAAGAGCGGTTAAGAACCGGTTTGGGTCTACAAATGAAATGGGCATTTTTGAAATGAAAGAAAGCGGGCTAGAAGAAGTATTGAATCCGTCTGAAATCTTTCTAGAAGAACGGTCTCAGGGAGCAGCAGGGTCGGTTGTTGTCGCTTCAATGGAGGGGACAAGACCCGTATTAGTAGAGCTGCAGGCGCTAATCAGTCCAACGAGCTTTGGAAACCCTAGAAGAATGGCGACAGGAGTAGATCATAATCGCGTTTCGCTTATCATGGCTGTCTTAGAAAAGCGTGTAGGAATGCTGCTGCAGAATCAAGATGCTTATTTAAAAGTAGCAGGTGGAGTGAAATTAGATGAACCAGCAATCGATTTAGCTGTAGCCGTTAGCATTGCTTCAAGCTTCAGAGATGCTGCTTCTAGCGCTACAGATGTTATTGTAGGAGAGGTAGGATTAACAGGTGAAGTACGCCGAGTGTCTAGAATTGAACAGCGCGTTCAAGAAGCGGTAAAATTAGGGTTCCAAAGAATTATTATCCCGGAGAAAAATTTAGGAGGATGGAAAGTCCCAGATGGTATTGATGTGATTGGGGTATCAACAGTAGCGGAGGCTCTGCAATATACATTAGGAGGATAAGCAGTGGAAGGAGAAAAAACAACAGTTAGTCAAAAACAAATATCAGAAATTCTGCAGTTTGTAGCACCAGGAACCCCTATTCGTGACGGTATCGATAACGTCTTGCGGGCAAAGACGGGCGGCTTAATTGTTATGGGCTACAATGAACAAGTCAAAAAGATGGTAGATGGAGGATTTTCGATTAATTGTGCATTTACACCTGCACATTTATACGAGTTAGCCAAAATGGATGGAGCGCTTATTTTAAACGACAGCGGAAGCAAGATATTATTTGCTAATGCTCAGCTCATGCCAGATCCCTCTACTCCTTCTTCACAGACAGGAATGCGTCACCGTACAGCGGAGCGTGTAGCTAAGCAGTCAGGTGTATTGGTGATAGCCATTTCACAAAGACGAAATGTGATTACGCTTTACAAAGGGTCTCTGCAGTATGTATTGAAAGACATTAGCGTTATTTTAGCAAAAGCCAATCAAGCGCTTGGAACACTTGAGAAGTACAAGGCGGTATTAGACGAATCGATTACAAGTCTCAGTGCATTAGAGTTTGAAGAGCAAGTAACTCATACAGATGTGCTGCAGTCGCTTCATCGTACAGAAATGGTTCTGCGTATTAAAAATGAAATTTTGAGCTATATTAGCGAGTTAGGAACAGAAGGAAGACTAATCCGTCTCCAAATGAATGAACTGCTTTCTCACTTAGAGGAAGAAGCAACTTTATTAATCAAAGATTATATGTATGACCTCAGCTTTGACCCTTACCGAGTAATTGAACGCATGCAGCAGCCGTCAAATAATGTTCTTCTCGATGACCAGACGCTCCTTCGCTTAATGGGATATCCTATGTATACAAGCTTTGAAGACAGCGTTATTCCTAGAGGGTATCGAATGCTTCATAAAATTCCAAGACTTCCATCGATTATTATTGAAAATCTCATTGATGAATTAGGGGATTTAAAAACGATAGCAGATGCGTCGGTAGAAGAATTGGATGAGGTAGAAGGCATCGGTGAAATTCGAGCACGGAAAATCAGAGAAGGCCTAAAAAGACTAAAAGAGCAGCATCTTACAAACCGTCAGCTATAGGATATTAATTGACATTAAATGTTTGATTCATTAAGATATTGTGAAAATACAAAAAAAGTGACAGTTTGTTTACAAATTCTGTTTTTTGGTTAAATAACAGGTTTCAATCACTGTAAACTGTTTATAATGATAAAGGGAGGTGAAGGCGTGTTAAAACGTTTTGTACAGTTATTTTTTATTATTACAGGTGGTACACTGGGCGTCTTTTTTATACCTGAACTTATTCAATTATTAAATCTGCAAGATGTAGCATTTCTAGAAAAACCTTACGTCGATGCAATACTGGGAGCTATTTTGTTTTTCCTTGTCACGTTTTGGATTGTTGATTATATAGTTGAATTAATTCGCCGAGTGGAAGAGGCGTTACTGAAGGCGCCTGTAACGGATGTACTTTTTGGTAGCTTAGGATTGATTTTAGGGCTTATTGTAGCCTACTTGGTCGGAGCTTTTTTAGGAAGAATTCAACTTCAAGTAGTAAGTACCATTTTACCAATCTTTCTAAGTATTCTTTTAGGTTACTTAGGGTTTCAAGTCGGCTTTAAAAAACGTGATGAGCTTGTGAACGTTTTTTCGATGCCATCTCGAATTGGGAAGAAAAAAGGGCAAGAAGAAGAAGCAGATAATGAAGAATCACTAAAGTCTCTTAAAATTTTAGATACAAGCGTTATTATTGACGGCCGTATCGCAGATATTTGTCAAACAGGATTTTTAGACGGAACGATTGTTATTCCGCGCTTTGTGCTTGAGGAACTTCAGCATATTGCTGATTCGTCGGATGTTTTAAAACGAAACAGAGGTAGACGAGGTCTAGATATTCTAAACCGTATTCAAAAGGAACTGGCAATGAAGGTAGAAATTTATGAAGGCGATTTCGAAGATATTCAAGAAGTGGACAGTAAGCTGGTCAAATTGGCAAAGCTGACTTCCGGGTTGGTCGTGACAAACGATTTTAATTTAAATAAAGTATGTGAACTTCAAAATGTCGGCGTCTTAAATATTAATGACTTAGCAAATGCCGTCAAGCCAATTGTACTTCCAGGAGAAGAAATGAACGTATTGGTTATAAAAGACGGTAAAGAGCACAATCAAGGTATTGCCTATCTTGATGACGGGACAATGATCGTGGTAGAAGAAGGAAGAAATTATATTGGAAAGCAAATTGATGTACTGGTGACGAGCGTACTCCAAACCTCAGCAGGCCGTATGATTTTTGCGAAACCCAAGTTATTAGAAAAAGCACTGTGACGTAACAGGTAAAGGGAGTATACCTATGAAGTATGAAATTATCGTTTTAGCTGCAGGGCAGGGGAAGCGAATGAAAGCGGGGCGGAACAAACAATTTTTAACTATTCAAAACGTTCCGCTTATCATTCATACGCTGCAAAAATTCGAACAAGATCCTTGGTGCAGTGGAATTGTACTAGTCGTAAACGAAAAAGAAGTGGCGATTTTTGAAGAGTTATTAACCGAATATCCAATTCAAAAGGTTCAATCATTGACAGCTGGAGGCGATGAACGTCAACATAGCGTTTATAACGGCCTTAAAAGTTTAAAGCAGGCTCAGATGATATTAATTCATGATGGCGCTCGTCCATTTGTTCAACAAAACACAATCCATGAGTTAGTAGAAAAAGCTGCTAGTGATAAGGCTGCTGTGCTGGCTGTTCCAGTAAAAGACACAATTAAGCGTGTGGAACAGGGTACTGTCATTGAAACAGTTGAGCGCTCTAGCTTGTGGGCTATTCAAACGCCGCAGGCTTTTCTTTTTGATGTAGTAATGGATGCACACGAAAAAGCAAAAACAAATGAATACTTAGGCACCGATGATGCAAGCTTAGTAGAAAAAGCGGGGCAAAAAGTATCGATTGTAGAGGGAAATTACGATAATATAAAACTAACAACACCAGAAGATTTGTTATATGCAGAAGCTATATTAACAAAGCTAAACAGGACTGAAGGAGTGGAAAAATGAACATTCGAGTAGGACAAGGTTTCGACGTACATGAATTTGCAGAAGGAAGACCTTTAATCATCGGCGGTTTAGAAATTCCGTATGAAAAAGGATTATTAGGCCATTCAGATGCAGATGTGCTGTTGCATACAATCGCAGATGCCTTATTAGGAGCGGCGGCTAAAGGAGATATCGGAAAGCATTTTCCGGATACAGACCCTGAATTTAAAGATGCTGATTCAGCAAAGCTTCTTCAACACGTATGGAAACTGCTAAAAGATGAAGGCTATGAATTAAGCAATGTCGATTGCACAATTATCGCGCAAAAACCTAAAATGGCTCCTTACATTGAACCAATGAGAGAGCGTATTGCGCAGCTGTTAGAAGCAAGCATTTCTCAAATTAACGTCAAGGCAACAACAACAGAAAAGTTAGGCTTTACGGGACGTGAAGAAGGAATTGCCGCCCAAGCAGCCGTTTTAGTTTATCAAAAATAAAAACAGTTGACTTTGACAGATACCTATTTGGTGATAAAATTAGAACATGTCTAAAACATATAAATACATACTATAAGTAATATTAAATTGGAGGTCATCTTAGTTATGTCAAGCGAAGTAAGAGTTCGTTATGCCCCGAGTCCAACTGGACATCTTCATATAGGGAATGCAAGAACAGCACTATTTAATTATTTATTTGCACGAAATCAAAACGGTAAATTTATTATCCGTATTGAAGATACAGATCAAAAGCGTAATATCGAAGGCGGAGAAGAAAGTCAGCTGCGCTATTTAAAATGGTTAGGTATTGAATGGGATGAGAGTATCGACGTAGGCGGCGAGTACGGTCCTTACCGCCAGTCTGAACGTACGGAAATCTATCAAAAATATACGAAAGAACTTCTTGAAAAAGGATTAGCTTATCACTGTTACTGTACGTCAGAAGAGCTTGAAAAAGAGCGTGAAGAACAGCAAGCGAACAGTCAAATGCCGCGCTATTCAGGTAAGTGCCGTAACTTAACAGCTGAACAGCGTGCTGAACTAGAAGCAGAAGGCCGTGAGCCAAGCATTCGCTTCCGTGTTCCTAGCAACACAGAAATTAAATGGAATGATATTGTCAAAGATGAAGTATCATTTGAGTCTGAAGGCATTGGTGACTTCGTTATTGTGAAAAAAGACGGTACACCAACATATAATTACGCTGTAGCCATTGATGATTATCTAATGAAGATGACACATGTTCTACGCGGAGATGACCATATCTCTAATACACCGAAGCAAATTCTTGTGTATGAAGCTTTAGGCTGGACGCCTCCTGTATTTGGTCATATGACATTAATCGTAAATGAAAATCGCCGTAAGCTAAGTAAACGTGATGAGTCAATCATTCAGTTTATTGAGCAATATAAAGAATTAGGCTACTTGCCGGAAGCACTGTTTAATTTTATTACAATGCTTGGCTGGTCACCTGTGGGAGAAGAAGAAATCTTCTCTAAAGAACAGTTCATTGAAATTTTTGACCCAGCTCGTTTATCAAAATCTCCAGCACTATTTGATACAAGTAAATTACGTTGGATGAACAACCAATACATGAAACAATTGGATTTAGACGAGGTAGTAGCTTTATCAGTTCCTCACTTAGTGAAAGCTGGAAAAGTTGAAGAAACGCGCGATGCAGAAACAGAACAATGGGTACGTGACTTAGTCGCTCTATACCAAGAACAAATGAGCTTTGGCGCTGAGATTGTTGAACTTACTGAAATGTTCTTTAAGAAAGAAATTGATTACAGTGAAGAAGCAAAAGCAGTGCTTGCTGAAGAACAAGTACCGGAAGTGTTAAAAACATTTGCTGAAGAGATTTCTTCCTTAGAAGAATTCAGCGCTGATGAAATTAAGGCAGCAACAAAGGCTGTACAAAAAGCAACAGGTCAAAAAGGTAAAAAACTATTTATGCCAATTCGTGTAGCAACAACAGGCGAAACACACGGTCCTGAGCTTCCAAAAGCTATTTCTCTTTTAGGGAAAGAAACAGTTTTAGCTCGTCTAGAAAGCATTTATAGTTAACAAATTTCTATTTTGCCCATATGATAGAATAATCAAATATGGATATCGTTGAGAAGGAAGAGTAGGCAAGTTCATTGCATATCAGAGAGGGTTATCACCGGCTGAAAGTAACCTATGACAAAACTTGTTGAAGTGCGCCTTTGAGTCTTTTGTTGAATGCTGCTAAAGTAAGTAGGCAAAAGCGGGTACTTTCACGTTATGAGAGAAGAGTTGGGATCGTTTGTTGATCCAAACAGAGTGGAACCGCGTATATACGTCTCTGTGTCATTTGACATAGGGGCGTTTTTTTATACAATCAATGAGTAGATAGAGGAATAGCGGAATTGGGGTGAGATGATGCTAAAATTGTTAAAGGAAGACATTGAAGCCATATTTGAACAAGATCCTGCAGCAAGAAGTTATATTGAAGTGATATTAACCTATTCGGGGTTGCATGCTATTTGGGCACATAGATTCGCTCACGGGCTTTTTAAAAGAAAGTGGTTTTTTCTGGCACGTGTAATCTCACAAATTAGCCGATTCTTCACAGGGATTGAAATCCATCCGGGTGCGAAAATTGGCCGCCGCTTTTTTATTGACCATGGAATGGGAATTGTGATTGGGGAAACGTGCGAAATTGGAGATAATGTAACAGTATATCAAGGAGTAACACTCGGAGGAACAGGGAAAGAAAAAGGAAAGCGTCACCCGACGATCGAAGACAATGTCTTAATTGCAACAGGTGCTAAAGTACTAGGGTCGATTACGATTCATGCGCACTCCAAAATTGGAGCGGGCTCAGTTGTGTTAAATGACGTCCCAGAAAACTCAACGGTTGTTGGTATCCCTGGCCGAGTCGTCATTCAAAATGGCGTCCGGATTCCAAAAGATTTGAATCATCAAGATTTGCCAGATCCAGATGCAGAGCGTTTTAAACAGCTAGAGAAAGAAATTTTACACCTGCAAAATCAATTAAAGGAATTAAAAGAAGGGAAGATTCACCATGGCAATTAAGCTATATAACACGTTAACACGTCAAAAAGAGACATTCGTACCTCTAGAAGAAAACAAAGTCAAAATGTACGTGTGCGGACCGACCGTGTATAACTATATTCATATTGGAAATGCGCGTCCTGCAATCGTATTTGATACGGTGCGCCGCTATTTAGAATTTAGAGGCTACGATGTAGAGTATGTCTCAAACTTCACAGATGTAGATGATAAATTAATTAAGGCAGCAAAAGAGTTAGGAGAAGATGTTCCAACGATCGCAAACCGCTTTATCGATGCTTACTTTGAAGATACGTCAGCTCTTGGATGCAAGCATGCCGATGTGCATCCACGCGTAACTGAAAATATGGATATCATTATTGAGTTCATTGATGAACTGGTGAGAAAAGGATATGCATATGAGTCAGAGGGTGATGTATACTATCGTACACGTAAGTTTGAAGGATACGGAAAATTATCACATCAATCTATTGATGAATTGCAATCCGGTGCTCGTATCGAAGTTGGAGAAAAGAAAGAAGATCCATTAGACTTTACTCTTTGGAAAGCAACCAAAGATGGAGAAATCGCATGGGATAGCCCTTGGGGTCAAGGAAGACCAGGCTGGCATATCGAGTGCTCTGCGATGGCACGCAAGTATTTAGGTGATACAATTGATATCCACGCAGGCGGTCAGGATTTAGCTTTCCCTCATCACGAAAATGAAATTGCCCAATCAGAAGCGCTCACTGGGAAATCGTTTGCGAAATACTGGCTTCATAACGGATATATCAATATTGATAATGAAAAGATGTCTAAATCACTAGGGAACTTCGTGTTAGTTCATGACATTATTAAAAAGCATGATCCGTCCCTACTTCGATTCTTTATTTTATCTGTTCACTATCGTCACCCAATTAACTATAACGAAGAAACTTTAGAGAATACGCGCAAAGGGTTTGAGCGTCTGCAAACAGCTTACGGCAACTTAACTCACCGTCTAGAGGCAGCAACAAATCTTCAAGAAGATGCTTCAGAATGGTTCGAAAAGCTAAAAGAGCTTCGCGAAACGTTTGTTGAAGAGATGGATGATGATTTTAATACGGCAAATGCCATTTCTGTTCTGTTCGAGCTAGCAAAGCAAGCTAACTTGTATTTATTAGAACAAACAACGTCTACAGATGTAATTGAAGCCTTTATTAAAGAGTTTAAAGAATTAGGTGCTGCAATAGGCATTACGTTTGGAGAAGCTGAACTTCTAGACGAAGAAATTGATCAATTGATCCAAGATCGTATTCAGGCTCGTAAAGATCGTAATTTCCAGTTAGCAGATCAAATTCGAGATGAATTAAAGGCTAAAAATATTATTTTAGAAGATACGGCGCAAGGAACAAGATGGAAAAGAGGATAATAGTGTTATGAGCAGCAGTAAATTAGATGTAAAACAGCTAAATAGCTTAGCTCTTGCTTATATGGGTGATGCGGTGTTTGATTTACATGTTCGCCGCCATCTGCTGGTGTTAGGGACAGTGCGCCCTAACCAGCTTCATAATAAAGCTAAAAAATACGTATCAGCAAAAGCACAAGCGCAAATCGTATATTATTTTAAAAATGAAAACTTTTTTACTGAAGAAGAAGAAGGTGTACTGCGCCGAGGACGCAATGCAAAGTCCGGTACAGTCCCTAAAAACACAGATGTGCAAACGTATCGCTACAGTACGGCATTTGAAGCGGTCGTAGGCTATTTGTATCTTTTAGGTGAAGAAGAAAGAATGATGGAATTTATTACTAAAGCTATCTCTTTCGTCGATGAAGGAGAGGGAGGAATGAATCATGGAACATGAATTTATCATTGGACGTAACCCGGTCCTAGAAGCCCTAAAGTCTGGGCGTGACATTAACAAACTATGGATTGCCGAAGGATCGCAAGGCGGTTCTATGGGGCAAATCACGCAGTTAGCAAAACGTAATGGTGTATTGGTGCAGTTTGTACCGAAAAAGAAAATTGAACAAATGGTAGACGGTATTCATCAAGGAGTAGCTGCACAAGTTGCTGCTTATCAATATGCAGAGTTAGATGATTTATTTAACTTAGCGGAAAAACGTAATGAAAGTCCGTTTTTTCTTCTGCTAGATGAGCTTGAAGATCCCCATAATTTAGGTTCTATTATGCGAACAGCCGATGCCGTTGGCGCACACGGTATTATTATTCCAAAGCGCCGTTCAGTTGGATTAACGGCCACTGTAGCTAAGGCCTCTACAGGAGCGATTGAACATGTTCCCGTAGCAAGGGTAACAAACCTATCAAGGACAATTGATGAATTAAAAGATCGAGGCGTATGGATTGTTGGAACAGATGCGAAAGAAAGCGATGATTATCGCAACTTAGATGGAGGTATGCCGCTTACGTTAGTGATTGGAAGCGAAGGAAAAGGCATGAGTCGTTTGATTCGTGAAAAATGCGACTTCCTTGTACAACTTCCAATGGTTGGGCATGTTACATCGTTAAATGCATCTGTAGCAGCTAGTCTTCTCATGTATGAGGTTTACCGAAAACGCCATCCTCTAGGTGAATAAGAATGGATATTCTACTGGTGGATGGTTATAACATGATAGGTGCGTGGCCCGACCTAAGAAAGCTTAGAGATAATGATTTAGCCGGTGCTCGAGACCTGTTAATCGAAAAGATGGCAGAGTATCAAGCATATATGGGGTACCGTGTCATTATTGTCTTCGATGCTCATATGGTCGAAGGAATTGAAAAGAAGGCAAAAAATCATAAGGTTGACGTTGTATTTACAAGAGAAAATGAAACAGCGGATGAGTACATTGAAAAGCTGGCTCAAGAGCTAAACAATGTAAAGACACAGATTCATGTTGCTACATCTGATTTCACGGAGCAGTGGGCAATCTTTGGACAAGGTGCGCTCAGAATTTCTGCTCGAGAATTGTACAACGAAATTGAGCAGATTGAGAAACATATTAATCTTGATGTGAAGTCTATTCAAAATCAAAAGCCAGCGGCACGCATTCAACTTTCCAATCAAGTAGCCGAAATTTTCGAAAAATGGCGTCGGGGACAGCGGTGAGGTTATTGACGGTACGGAATTAGCTACTGTATAATATTTCTATCTACTGTGCGGTCGGGGGGATCGATATGGGCGATAATTATGGGAGAAAACTGCATGCTCATTTCGAACAACAAGAGGATGAAACAGTTGTCGATCTTGTGCATAAAGGCGATATTGACGCATTAGAGTATTTGATTCATAAATACAAAAACTTTGTGCGAGCAAAGGCGCGGTCATATTTTTTAATTGGGGCAGACCGTGAAGATATTGTACAAGAAGGTATGATAGGGTTATATAAGGCAATTAGAGATTTTAGAGAAGATAAGCTAACTTCGTTTAAAGCTTTTGCTGAACTTTGCATTACCAGGCAAATTATTACCGCTATTAAAACCGCAACAAGGCAAAAACATATTCCATTAAACTCTTATGTATCATTGGACAAGCCAATATATGATGAAGAGTCCGACCGAACCTTAATGGATGTTATTTCGGGGACAAAAGTAGCAAATCCAGAAGAGTTGCTCATTAATCGAGAGAAGTTTGATGATATTGAATTAAAGATGGCTGAACTTTTAAGTGATCTTGAGCGAAAAGTTCTCGTTCTTTATTTAGATGGTCAATCTTATCAAGAGATTTCAGAAGAGTTAAACCGCCACGTCAAATCCATCGATAATGCACTTCAGCGTGTGAAGAGGAAATTAGAGCGCTACCTCGAGATTCGTGAAATCACAATGTAGCCTTCTATCCTCATATTGACATGCTAAGAAAGTCTGTGATACTTTTTTATAGACATTATCACTCTATAGGTGGTTGACATTATGCGTAAAAAAGTTGTACTTGCGTGTGTGCAATGCGCTAGTCGTAACTATACGACTATGAAAAACACACAGCAAAATGAAGAGCGTTTAGAAATGAAGAAGTTTTGCAAAACGTGTAACGCACATACGATTCATCGTGAAACAAAGTAGATCAATAATCTGCACAGACTAATACCCCTTTTAATTTATTGGAGGTTACAAACATGAACCGTGTAGGAAATTTCTTGCGTGATGTTGGGCGTGAGATGAAGAAGGTAAGTTGGCCTAAAAAAAATGAGCTAACTCGTTATACAATTACTGTTATTTCTACAGTTGTATTTATGACACTCTTTTTTGTAGTAGTTGATTACGGAATTTCGTCACTTATTCGTTTAATCCCTTGAATAAATTGACTTAAATCATGGTATAATAAAGCTAAATTATGTTTTTTTCAGAAAAGCCCGGAGACGGGTTTTTTAATTTGCTTTAAGAATGATTGTGCTAGGAGTCAACTATTTTCCTAGTGCGTTGTCTGTGCAATAGATTAGGACATCTTATTTTATAGTGAGCTGGGAGGGAAGGACGTATAGTCCTCAGAAATGGAGAAAAATTGGTATGTAGTCCATACTTATTCTGGATATGAAAATAAAGTAAAAACAAATTTAGAAAAGCGCGTAGAAACAATGGGTATGCAAGATAAAATTTTCCGCGTTGTTGTTCCTGAAGAAGAAGAAAGAGAAATTAAGAACAACAAAGAAAAGATTACAAAGAAAAAAGTATTTCCAGGGTACGTGTTAGTTGAAATCATCATGACGGATGATTCATGGTATGTAGTTCGTAATACACCTGGCGTTACGGGCTTTGTAGGTTCAGCAGGTTCTGGCTCAAAGCCAACTGCTCTTCTACCAGAAGAAGTAGAAATGATCTTAAAACAAATGGGCATGGACGAGAAGCATGCTGACTTTGACTTTGAACTAAAAGAAACAGTATTGGTTCAAGAAGGTCCGTTTGCAAACTTCGAAGGTACCATTGAAGAAATCGATACAGATAAACGTAAAGTTAAGGTTCATGTGGATATGTTCGGAAGACAAACGCCAGTAGAGCTAGACTTTACACAAATTGAAAAAATATAATCTGTAAGACCTTGCAATTCATGAAGTTTAATGTTAATATTTCATAAGTCAGTATGTCTCAAAACTAGAGACTAAAACAACTATTTCTTTATTTTATATATAAAGAACATTGAGTGGGAGGGCATCGCCCTATTACCACATCACGGACTTAAGGAGGTGTGTCTCGTGGCTAAAAAAGTAATTAAACTTGTTAAGTTACAAATTCCTGCAGGTAAAGCAAATCCAGCGCCACCAGTTGGTCCTGCATTAGGTCAAGCCGGTGTTAACATCATGGGTTTCTGTAAGGAGTTTAACGCTCGCACAGCTGATCAAGCTGGTCTTATCATTCCTGTTGAAATCACGGTATTTGAAGACCGTTCATTTACATTTATTACGAAAACTCCACCTGCTGCTGTACTACTTAAGAAAGCGGCTGGTATTGAGTCTGGTTCTGGTGAACCAAACCGTAATAAAGTTGCAACAGTCAAGCGTGACAAAGTGCGTGAGATTGCTGAAACTAAAATGCCTGACTTAAACGCTGCTAGCGTTGAATCTGCAATGCGCATGGTAGAAGGTACAGCGCGCAGTATGGGAATCGTAGTTGAAGACTAATTCCATTTGATTGGGTGTTAGAAGGTTGCGAGAAATGGAATTTTTCCTATGCTCGCAACCTTTATTAGTGGGAGGTTATTCCGTTAAAACCACATAAGGAGGAAACAAAAATGGCTAAAAAAGGTAAAAAGTACGTTGAAGCTGCTAAGCTTGTAGATCGTACACAAACTTATTCAGTACAAGAAGCGATTGAATTAGTAAAGAAAACAAACACAACTAAATTTGATGCAACTGTAGAAGTAGCATTCCGTTTAGGAGTTGACCCTAAGAAAGCTGACCAACAAATTCGTGGTGCAGTAGTACTACCAAACGGTACAGGTAAAACTCAACGTGTATTAGTATTCGCTAAAGGCGAAAAAGCTAAAGAGGCTGAAGCTGCAGGCGCTGACTATGTTGGCGATGCTGACTACATCAACAAAATCCAACAAGGTTGGTTCGAGTTCGATGTAATCGTAGCTACTCCAGATATGATGGGTGAAGTTGGTAAACTTGGTCGTGTATTAGGACCTAAAGGTTTAATGCCAAACCCTAAAACTGGTACAGTAACATTTGATGTTCAAAAAGCAGTTAACGAAATCAAAGCTGGTAAAGTAGAATACCGCGTTGATAAAGCTGGTAACATCCACGTACCAATCGGTAAAGTATCTTTCGAAGAGAGCAAGTTAGTTGAAAACTTCACTACAATCTTCGAAACTATGGTAAAAGCTAAGCCGGCAGCAGCAAAAGGCACATACATGAAGAACGTAGCTGTTACTTCAACAATGGGCCCTGGTATCAAAGTTGATACTGCTTCATTCTCTGCTTAATAAATTTGGAAATAAATCGGTGTTGACTTTTTGAAAGTCCCTGATTATAATAGATAATGTTGTTAAAAAGAATAACATTTGTACCGTAGACAGTAGGTGCTGCAAAGCTTAATTTCCTACCGAGGTGTGTGAGATAAATTAGTGAAACGTTATGGTTCGCTTACTACACCTCCATGTCTTTATTGTCATGGAGGTTTTTTATTGCACCTTGTCTGAGTGTACGGAAGGAAATCTACAGGAGGTGTAAAGATGAGCAACGTAATTGAACAAAAGAAACAAGTCGTAGACGAAATTGCTGAAAAACTTCAAGCGAGTAACTCAATAGTTGTCGTTGACTACCGTGGTTTGAATGTTGCTGAAGTTACTGAACTTCGTAAGCAATTACGTGAAGCAGGCATTGAGTTCAAAGTTTACAAAAACACTTTAACTCGCCGTGCTGTAGAAAAACTTGAACTAACAGATCTTAATGATGCGTTAGTAGGTCCAAATGCAATCGCATTTGGTGGAGAAGATGTTGTTGCTCCAGCTAAAATTCTAAACAACTTCGCGAAAGAACACGAAGCGTTAGAAATCAAAGCTGGTGTAATTGAAGGTAATGTTGCATCTGTTGAAGAAATTAAAGCACTTGCAGAACTACCATCTCGCGAAGGCTTACTTTCTATGTTGCTTAGCGTGCTTCAAGCTCCAATTCGCAACCTTGCTCTTGCTACAAAAGCTGTGGCAGATCAAAAAGAAGAACAAGGTGCATAATCTAGTCTGTTATATATAACACAATCACAAGGAGGAAATTAACAATGACTCAAGAACAAATCATTGAAGCAGTTAAAAATATGACTGTTTTAGAACTTAACGATTTAGTAAAAGCAATCGAAGAAGAATTTGGCGTAACTGCTGCTGCTCCTGTAGCTGTAGCTGGCGGTGCTGCTGGTGAAGCTGCTGCTGAGAAAACTGAATTTGACCTAGTACTTGAAAGTGCTGGCGGACAAAAAATCAAAGTTATCAAAGTAGTACGTGAAATCACTGGTCTTGGCTTAAAAGAAGCTAAAGAAATCGTTGATAACGCTCCAAAAGCTCTTAAAGAAGGTATTTCTAAAGAAGAAGCTGAAGAAGCAAAAGCTAAACTTGAAGAAGTTGGCGCTTCTGTAGAAGTTAAGTAATTATTGCTTAACAACTGATATAAAAAAGCTCGCTTGTACAAGCGAGCTTTTTTGCTTCTGTCATCCTTTTCATTTATAGTAAAGAAGAACATATTGATTAGGAGGTTCTATTTTGACAGAACATTATTTTTCTAATACACCATCGTCTGCAAGTAATGAAGAGCGCTTTTCATTTGAATTGAGAGGAACCTCTTTTTCATTTACGAGTGACCGCGGTGTTTTTTCAAAAAAAGAGATCGATTTTGGATCGCGCCTGTTAATTGAAACGTTTCAAATGCCCGAGAGTCCCGGCCCGCTTCTGGATGTTGGATGCGGATATGGCCCAATTGGGTTGGCACTTGCAAAAGAGGACAGCCAAAGGAACGTTCATATGGTTGATGTTAATGAACGTGCATTAGCACTAGCTCAAAAAAATGCTGAAGTTAATTCAGTATCAAATGTTTCAATCTATCAAAGCTCTTGCTATGAAAATGTGAAGGAAACGAATTTTGCAGCTATTCTTAGTAATCCGCCGATCCGTGCGGGTAAAAAAGTTGTTCATGAAATTCTAGAAAAATCATTAGATCACCTTGCTGGCCAAGGAGAACTTTGGATTGTGATTCAGAAAAAGCAAGGAGCGCCATCTGCTCTTGCGAAATTAGAATCTCTATTTAATGAAGTAGAAGTAGTAGAAAAGAAAAAAGGGTATTATATCATATGTGCTAAAAAATGTTGACTAATATTTTTTAGTATGTTAGCATTATAAAATGCCAATATATAAATATTCCATATAAGCTCGGGTTATACATAAAATAAAAGGTATAATTTTGAATTATATGGGAAAAACTAATAAAATCAATAGTACGTTTTTATGAAATTGTGGTTTTCTATTTAAAGAGACCATTTTTCTTTTGTTCAATAATAAACATATGGTTTATTATATATTTTGAATAATAACGCTTGATTTGAGGGGTGAATCAGTTGACAGGTCAACTAGTTCAGTATGGACGCCACCGCCAACGCAGAAGTTATGCTCGTATTAGTGAAGTTTTAGAGTTACCGAACTTAATCGAGATTCAAACGGCTTCATACCAATGGTTTTTAGATGAAGGTTTACGAGAAATGTTCCAAGATATTTCTCCAATTGATGATTTTACAGGTAACTTATCACTAGAATTTATTGATTACAGCTTAGGTGAGCCAAAGTATTCAGTAGGAGAGTCCAAAGAACGTGATGTAACTTATGCAGCACCTCTTCGTGTTAAGGTGCGGTTAATTAATAAAGAAACAGGTGAAGTAAAAGACCAAGATGTGTTCATGGGAGATTTCCCATTGATGACCGAAACAGGTACCTTTGTAATTAATGGTGCTGAGCGCGTTATCGTATCACAGTTGGTTCGTTCACCAAGTGTTTACTATAGTGGAAAGCTTGATAAAAACGGTAAAAAAGGATATACAGCAACTGTTATCCCTAACCGTGGTGCATGGCTAGAATATGAAACTGATGCAAAAGATGTAGTATACGTGCGTATTGATCGTACTCGTAAACTGCCAGTAACAGTGCTGTTACGCGCGCTAGGTTTCGGTTCTGACCAAGAGATTATCGATTTAATCGGTGATAATGAATACATCCGTAATACGCTTGAAAAAGATAATACGGAAACAACGGAAAAAGCGCTATTAGAAATCTATGAGCGTTTACGTCCGGGTGAACCACCGACAGTTGAGAATGCGAAGTCTCTATTAGTATCTCGCTTCTTTGACCCAAAACGATATGACTTAGCGAACGTAGGTCGCTATAAAATTAATAAAAAGCTTCATATCAAACATCGCTTATTTAATCAAAAGCTAGCTGAAACATTAGTTGATCCTGAAACAGGTGAAATTATTGCAGAAAAAGGCGCAATGATTGACCGCCGTCTGCTAGATCGCTTGATTCCGATGCTTGAAGGTGGAGTAAACTTCAAAACTTATAGTCCGGTTGGTGGAGTAGTAGAAGACGATGTTACATTACAATCTATTAAGATTTATGCGCCAAATGATCCAGAAGGTGAAAAAGTCATCACTGTATCAGGTAACGCATATGTAACAGAAGAAGTTAAAAATATCACGCCTGCTGATATTTTAGCATCAATCAGTTACTTCTTTAACTTGCTTCATCAAGTAGGAGACACAGATGATATCGACCACTTAGGTAACCGTCGTCTGCGTTCTGTAGGTGAATTGTTACAAAATCAATTCCGTATCGGTTTATCTCGTATGGAACGTGTTGTTCGTGAAAGAATGTCAATTCAAGACACGAATACAATCACACCTCAACAATTAATTAATATTCGCCCAGTTATTGCGGCGATTAAAGAGTTCTTTGGAAGTTCTCAATTATCACAGTTCATGGATCAAACGAATCCATTAGGCGAATTGACGCACAAACGTCGTCTTTCAGCTCTAGGACCTGGTGGTTTAACTCGTGAGCGCGCTGGTTTCGAAGTGCGTGACGTTCACTACTCCCACTATGGCCGTATGTGTCCGATTGAAACGCCAGAGGGTCCGAATATCGGGTTAATCAACTCACTATCTTCTTATGCAAAAGTAAACAAATTCGGTTTCATCGAAACACCTTACCGTCGTATCGATCCTGAAACAGGTAAAGTGACAGAGCGAATTGACTACTTAACAGCTGATGAAGAAGATAACTATGTTGTAGCCCAAGCGAACGCTCGTCTAGGTAATGATGGTTCATTCTTAGATGAAAATGTCGTTGCACGTTTCCGTGGAGAAAACACGGTTATCCGTCGCGATCGTTTAGATTATATGGATGTATCACCAAAACAAGTTGTATCTGCCGCTACAGCATGTATCCCATTCTTAGAGAACGATGACTCTAACCGTGCATTAATGGGTGCGAACATGCAACGTCAAGCAGTACCTTTATTAAATCCTGAAGCACCAATCGTAGGTACAGGTATGGAATACGTATCTGGTAAAGACTCTGGTGCAGCCGTGATTTGTAAATATCCTGGCGTTGTAGAGCGCGTAGAAGCAAAACAAATTTTTGTTCGCCGCTATGAAGAAGTAGACGGACAAAAAGTTAAAGGTAACTTAGATCAATACAAATTATTAAAATTTGTTCGTTCTAACCAAGGTACTTGTTACAACCAGCGTCCAATTGTTTCAGTTGGCGACGAAGTAGTAAAAGGTGAGATCTTAGCCGACGGTCCTTCAATGGAAAAAGGTGAGCTTGCTTTAGGACGAAACGTAATGGTTGGTTTCATGACATGGGATGGTTATAACTATGAGGATGCCATCATCATGAGTGAACGCCTTGTGAAAGATGATGTATATACGTCTGTTCATATTGAAGAATATGAATCTGAGTCTCGTGATACGAAGCTTGGACCTGAAGAAATTACGCGTGACATTCCAAACGTAGGTGAAGATGCGCTTCGCAACTTAGATGAGCGTGGAATCATCCGCATTGGTGCAGAAGTAAAAGACGGAGATCTTTTAGTTGGTAAAGTAACGCCAAAAGGTGTAACAGAACTAACAGCTGAAGAACGTCTTCTACACGCTATTTTCGGTGAAAAAGCGCGTGAAGTTCGTGATACTTCTCTTCGTGTACCGCACGGCGGCGGTGGAATCATTCTTGATGTTAAAGTCTTCAACCGTGAAGATGGCGACGAATTACCACCAGGTGTAAACCAATTAGTCCGTGTATATATTGTTCAGAAGCGTAAAATTTCTGAAGGTGACAAAATGGCCGGTCGTCACGGTAACAAAGGTGTAATTTCACGTATTTTACCTGAAGAAGATATGCCTTATCTACCAGACGGTACGCCAATTGACATCATGTTAAACCCATTAGGGGTACCATCTCGTATGAACATCGGTCAGGTGCTAGAGCTTCATTTAGGTATGGCTGCTCGTAAGCTTGGCATTCACGTTGCGTCCCCAGTATTTGATGGTGCGCGTGAGGAAGATGTTTGGGCAACAATCGAAGAAGCTGGCATGTCTCGTGATGCTAAAACAGTTCTATATGATGGTCGAACAGGTGAACCATTCGATAACCGTGTATCAGTAGGAATCATGTACATGATCAAACTTGCTCACATGGTAGACGATAAACTTCACGCTCGTTCTACTGGACCATACTCACTTGTTACACAACAACCACTTGGTGGTAAAGCGCAGTTCGGTGGACAGCGTTTTGGTGAGATGGAAGTATGGGCACTTGAAGCATACGGTGCTGCTTACACATTACAAGAGATCTTAACAGTGAAATCAGATGACGTAGTAGGTCGTGTGAAAACATACGAAGCAATTGTTAAAGGTGAAAACATTCCAGAACCTGGCATACCTGAATCGTTCAAAGTATTAATTAAAGAACTACAAAGTTTAGGTATGGATGTGAAGATGCTTTCTGCTGACGAGCAAGAAATTGATATCATGGACTCAGAAGAGGACCATGAGCAACCAACAGAATCAATTATTGCTGATAACGAAGAAAGCCTTTCTGAAGGACAAAAAGATCCTGTCACAAAAGAGTAAGGAATTACTTTCATATAAACGTTAAGGGAAAAAACCTGTAGATTAAAAGGGAGGTAGGCTCCTTGCTAGATGTAAATAACTTTGAGTATATGAAAATCGGTCTAGCTTCGCCAGATAAAATTCGTTCTTGGTCGTACGGTGAGGTAAAAAAACCTGAAACGATCAACTATCGTACGTTAAAACCTGAAAAAGACGGCTTATTCTGTGAGCGTATTTTTGGTCCACAAAAGGACTGGGAATGTCACTGCGGAAAATATAAGCGCGTTCGTTATAAAGGTGTTGTATGTGATCGTTGCGGCGTAGAAGTTACGCGCGCAAAAGTTCGTCGTGAACGCATGGGTCATATCGAACTAGCTGCACCTGTTTCTCATATTTGGTACTTTAAAGGTATTCCTAGCCGCATGGGACTTGTCTTAGACATGTCCCCTCGTGCGCTAGAGGAAATCATTTATTTTGCTTCTTATGTAGTAACAGATGCTGGTGATACACCACTTGAAAAGAAACAGCTTTTATCAGAGAAAGAATACCGTGCGTATCGTGAGAAGTACGGACAAACTTTCCATGCAGCAATGGGTGCTGAAGCTGTTAAGAAATTATTGCATGACATCGATCTTGATAAAGAAGTAGATGCTTTGAAAGAAGAATTGAAAACTGCTCAAGGTCAACGTCGTACACGTGCCATTAAACGTTTAGAAGTACTAGAGGCTTTCCGTCATTCTGGTAACGAACCTTCTTGGATGATTTTAGACGTTCTACCGGTTATTCCGCCAGAACTTCGTCCAATGGTTCAATTAGATGGTGGACGCTTTGCTACGTCTGATCTAAATGATTTATATCGCCGTGTAATTAACCGTAACAACCGCTTAAAGCGTTTATTAGACCTTGGAGCTCCTAGCATTATCGTTCAAAACGAAAAGCGTATGCTTCAAGAAGCTGTAGATGCATTAATCGATAATGGTCGTCGCGGACGTCCGGTAACAGGACCAGGTAACCGTCCATTAAAATCTCTTTCTCACATGTTAAAAGGTAAGCAAGGTCGCTTCCGTCAAAACTTATTAGGTAAACGTGTTGACTACTCTGGCCGTTCGGTAATCGTTGTAGGTCCGAACTTAAAGATGTATCAATGTGGTCTTCCAAAAGAAATGGCGTTAGAGCTTTTCAAACCTTTCGTAATGAAAGAGCTTGTTGAACGCGGTTTAGCTCATAACATCAAGAGTGCAAAGCGTAAAATTGAACGCGTGCAACCTGAAGTATGGGACGTATTAGAATCGGTTATTAAAGAGCATCCAGTTCTTTTAAACCGTGCACCAACGCTACACAGACTAGGTATTCAAGCATTTGAACCTACGCTTGTAGAAGGTCGCGCTATCCGTCTTCACCCGCTTGTATGTACAGCATATAACGCTGACTTTGACGGTGACCAAATGGCGGTTCACGTTCCATTATCTGCAGAAGCACAAGCAGAAGCACGTATCTTAATGCTTGCTGCTCAAAATATCTTGAACCCTAAAGATGGTAAACCAGTTGTTACACCTTCACAGGATATGGTATTAGGTAACTACTACTTAACGCTTGAGCGTGAAGAGGCAGTTGGAGAAGGTATGGTATTCAAGGATACAAATGAAGCACTATTAGCGTACCAAAACGGTTATGTGCATCTTCATACACGTGTAGGTGTGTATGCAGGTTCTTTAAACAACGAAACGTTTACAGAAGCACAAAATCAACAGTTGCTTGTTACAACGGTTGGTAAATTAGTTTTCAACGAAATTTTACCAAAATCGTTCCCATACATTAACGAACCAACAAGAGAAAATTTAGAAGTGAAAACTCCTGAGAAGTATTTTGTTGAAAAAGGTGCAGATGTGAAGGAATTCATCAAGAATCAACCGGCTATCGCACCGTTTAAGAAAAAAATCTTAGGTAATATTATCGCTGAAGTATTTAAACGTTTCAAAATTACTGAGACTTCTAAAATGCTTGACCGTATGAAAGACCTAGGTTTCAAATATTCTACTAAAGCCGGTATTACAGTTGGTGTAGCTGATATCGTGGTTTTAGGAGAGAAAGAAGTTATCTTAACAGAAGCGCAGGCTAAAGTAGATAACGTACTAAAACAATTCCGTCGCGGTTTAATTACTGAAGATGAGCGTTATGAGCGTGTTATCTCTGTATGGAGTAGCGCGAAAGACGTTATCCAAGGTAAATTAATGGCGTCATTGGACAAACGCAACCCAATCTTCATGATGAGTGACTCTGGTGCCCGTGGTAACGCATCTAACTTCACTCAGCTTGCAGGTATGCGTGGACTAATGGCCAACCCGTCTGGTCGTATCATTGAGTTACCAATCAAATCTAGTTTCCGTGAAGGTTTAACAGTATTAGAGTACTTTATCTCTACCCATGGTGCACGTAAAGGTCTTGCCGATACGGCTCTTAAAACAGCTGACTCAGGTTACCTTACTCGTCGTTTGGTTGACGTGGCACAAGACGTTATCGTACGTGATGACGACTGCGGTACAGACCGCGGTATTCTGGCTGTTGCAATCAAAGAAGGAACAGAAGAAATTGAGAAACTTGATGAGCGTCTAATTGGACGTTATGCAAGAAAAACATTACTTCACCCAGGAACAAACGAAGTGTTAGTGAAAGAAAACGAACTAATTACAGAAGACCTAGCTGAAACAATTGTGGATGCTGGTGTTGAAGAAGTATGGATTCGTTCTGCATTCACTTGTAACACTCGCCACGGTGTATGTAAAAAATGTTATGGTCGTAACCTTGCAACTGGTTCAGAAGTTGAAGTGGGTGAAGCAGTTGGTATCATCGCTGCTCAATCTATCGGTGAGCCAGGTACACAGTTAACGATGCGTACATTCCATACAGGTGGGGTTGCTGGAGACGATATCACTCAAGGTTTACCGCGTATCCAAGAGATCTTCGAAGCGCGTAACCCTAAAGGTCAAGCCGTTATTTCTGAAATTGAAGGTACAATTGCCGGCATTTCTGAAGGACGCGATCGTCAACATGAAATTACTGTTCAAGGAGAGATTGAAACTCGTTCTTACACAGCTCCGTACAGTGCACGTCTGAAAGTTATTGAAGGACAGCGCATTGCACGTGGTCAAGAATTAACAGAAGGTTCAATTGATCCTAAAGAATTACTAAAAGTAAAAGACATCACGGCTGTACAAGAGTACTTGCTTCGTGAGGTGCAAAAAGTATATCGTATGCAAGGGGTAGAAATTGGAGATAAACACGTAGAGGTAATGGTTCGCCAAATGCTTCGTAAAGTGCGCGTAATGGATTCAGGAGATACAGATGTATTACCAGGTTCATTACTTGATATTCACCAATTCACTGATGCAAATGAAAAAGTATTACTTGAAGGCAATCGTCCAGCGACAGGCCGTCCTGTATTACTTGGTATTACAAAAGCATCTCTTGAAACTGATTCCTTCTTATCTGCTGCATCGTTCCAAGAAACAACGCGTGTTCTTACGGATGCTGCAATCAAAGGAAAACGTGATGAGTTGCTTGGACTTAAAGAGAATGTTATCATTGGTAAGCTAGTTCCGGCTGGTACAGGTATGACGAGATATCGTAATGCTGAACCGATCAAAAACCAAGCTGAAGAAACGGTAACAATCGACTAATTATAAAATCATTACTCTAGAATGGATGTTTTTTAAAAAAACTACAAAACGTTAGTTGACATCCATTCTAGGGAATGATACTATATCAAAGGTGCTCCTATAAACTACCTGTTACTTTGGAGGATATGATAATGTCTTATGAAAAAGTATTACAGGCTGATCATATTATTGTAGGAACAAAGCAGACGGTGAAAGCATTAAAAAAAGGTACAGTAAAGGAAGTCATCATTGCTGAAGACGCTGATTTTTATGTCACATCCATTGTGGCAAGAACAGCACAGCAAGAAAACGTTCCGTATACGTATGTCCCTTCTATGCGAAAGCTTGGTCAAGCTTGTAGGATAGAAGTTAACGCTGCAACTGTTGCAATTATTAGTTAACACGTTTTTGAACTTTTAGTTTCAAAGACTTTGTTTTTTGCTAAAAAATGAACCACCTGGATGTGTGGTCTTACAAAAGGCGAAAGGAGGAAAAATTAAATGCCTACTATTAACCAATTAATCCGTAATGGTCGTGTGAGTAAAGGTAAAAAATCTGACTCACCTGCTTTAAACAGAGGTTACAACAGCTTCAAAAAAGCTCAAACTAACCAATCTTCTCCACAAAAACGTGGTGTATGTACACGTGTGGGTACTATGACACCGAAGAAACCGAACTCGGCTCTTCGTAAATATGCTCGTGTACGTTTAACAAACGGTATCGAGGTAACAGCTTATATCCCAGGTATTGGTCACAACTTACAAGAACACAGCGTGGTACTTATCCGCGGTGGACGTGTAAAAGATTTACCAGGGGTACGTTACCATATCGTACGTGGTGCACTTGATACTGCTGGTGTGGATGGCCGTATGCAAGGTCGTTCTAAATATGGTACTAAGCGACCAAAAGCAGCTAAAAAATAATAGCTTAACAATTAATAGATAAACTTTTAAAAGTGAAAGGAGGAAGTAGAATGCCACGTAAGGGACCTGTTGCAAAAAGAGACGTATTACCAGATCCGATTTACAATTCTAAGCTTGTATCTCGCTTAATCAACAAAATGATGCTTGATGGAAAGCGCGGTAAGTCACAAGCTATTCTTTATAGAGCATTCGATTTAGTACAAGAGCGCAGTGGTAAAGAAGCTATGGAAGTATTCGACCAAGCTCTTAAAAACATCATGCCTGTACTAGAAGTTAGAGCACGCCGTGTAGGGGGTTCTAACTACCAAGTTCCTGTAGAAGTACGTCCAGAGCGTCGTACTACTTTAGGTCTTCGTTGGTTAGTAAACTATGCTCGTCTTCGTGGAGAAAAAACGATGGAAGAGCGTTTAGCTAACGAAATCCTTGATGCAGCTAACAACACTGGTGCTGCAGTTAAGAAACGTGAAGATACTCACAAAATGGCAGAAGCTAACAAAGCATTTGCTCATTACCGTTGGTAATCTTTTAACGAAACCTTTTAAAAAACAAATTATAATATGGAAGGAGAAATACCTAAGATGGCAAGAGAGTTCTCCTTAGAAAACACTCGTAATATTGGGATCATGGCTCATATTGATGCTGGTAAAACAACAACAACTGAGCGTGTTCTTTATTATACTGGCCGTATCCATAAAATTGGTGAAACTCATGAAGGAGCTTCACAAATGGACTGGATGGAGCAAGAGCAAGAACGTGGTATCACTATCACGTCTGCTGCGACAACTGCTTCTTGGAAAGGTCACCGCGTTAACATCATCGATACTCCTGGACACGTAGACTTCACTGTTGAAGTTGAGCGTTCATTACGTGTACTTGATGGCGCTGTGGCAGTTCTTGATGCTCAATCTGGTGTTGAGCCTCAAACAGAAACAGTATGGCGTCAAGCGACTACGTACGGTGTTCCCCGTGTCGTATTCGTTAACAAAATGGACAAAATTGGTGCTGACTTCTTGTACTCTGTAAAAACGATCCACGATCGTTTAGGTGCAAATGCTCACCCAATTCAGTTGCCAATCGGTGCTGAAGATGACTTCGAAGCAATCATTGACCTTGTGGAAATGAAAGCATACTTCTACGAAGATGACTTAGGTACTCGTTCAGAATCTCGTGAAATTCCTGAGGAATACAAAGAGCAAGCTGAAGAATACCGTGCAAGCCTAGTAGAAGCTGTTGCAGAACTTGACGAAGAATTAATGATGAAGTACTTAGACGAAGGCGAGCTTACAGTTGAAGAACTAAAAGCTGGTATCCGTAAAGGTACTTGTGACGTTGAATTCTACCCAGTTATCTGTGGTTCAGCATTCAAAAACAAAGGTGTACAATTAATGCTAGATGCAGTAATTGACTACCTACCATCTCCAGTTGATGTACCATCAATCCAAGGTATCGTACCTGACACAGAAGAAGAAGTTACGCGTGAGTCTAGCGACAACGCTCCTTTCTCAGCATTAGCGTTCAAAGTTATGACGGACCCTTATGTTGGTAAATTAACATTCTTCCGTGTGTACTCTGGTGTACTAAGCTCTGGTTCATACATCAAAAACTCTACAAAAGGTAAGCGTGAGCGTGTAGGTCGTATCCTACAAATGCATGCTAACTCTCGTGAAGAGATTTCTGAAGTATACGCTGGAGATATCGCGGCAGCTGTAGGATTAAAAGATACTTCTACTGGTGATACTCTATGTGACGAAAAGAGTCTTGTAATTCTTGAGTCTATGGAATTCCCAGAGCCAGTTATCTCTTTATCTGTTGAGCCAAAATCAAAAGCTGACCAAGATAAAATGACTACAGCTCTTCAAAAGTTACAAGAAGAAGACCCAACTTTCCGTGCGGAAACTAATACAGAGACTGGTCAAATCATCATCTCTGGTATGGGTGAGCTTCACCTTGATATCATCGTTGACCGTATGCGTCGCGAATTCAAAGTAGAAGCAAACGTTGGTGCTCCTCAAGTAGCTTACCGTGAAACTTTCCGCGCTGGTGCGAAAGTTGAAGGTAAATTCGCTCGTCAATCTGGTGGTCGTGGACAATTCGGTCACGTTTGGATTGAGTTCGAACCTAACGAAGAAGGAAAAGGCTTTGAATTTGAGAACAAAATCGTTGGTGGTGTAGTTCCACGTGAATACATCCCTGCAGTTCAAGCTGGTCTTGAAGATGCATTACAAAACGGTGTTCTTGCTGGTTATCCATTAATCGATATCAAAGCTGCTTTAGTTGATGGATCTTACCATGACGTTGACTCAAGTGAGATGGCGTTTAAAATTGCCGCTTCTATGGCTCTTAAAAACGCAGTATCAAAATGTAACCCAGCTATCCTTGAACCAATGATGAAGGTAGAAGTTGTTATCCCTGACGAATACTTAGGAGATATCATGGGTGACATTACGTCTCGTCGTGGACGTGTAGAAGGTATGGAAGCACGCGGTAACGCTCAAGTTGTACGTGCATTCGTTCCACTTTCTGAAATGTTTGGTTATGCAACTGCATTACGTTCAAACACTCAAGGTCGCGGAACATATTCTATGCACTTCGATCACTACGAAGAAGTTCCTAAATCAATTTCAGAAGAAATTATTAAAAAAAATAAAGGTGAATAATTGATTTTCACTCTTTATTGAAGTATAACTACTTATGTACGCTGTGAAAGTGGAGTTCATTCCCTTTCACGGCCTCATAAAACATAAACTACATGAATTTTAAGGAGGATTTTCGAATGGCTAAGGAAAAATTCGACCGTTCAAAAACACATGCCAATATCGGTACAATTGGTCACGTTGACCATGGTAAAACAACTTTAACAGCTGCTATCACTACTGTTCTTGCTAAGAAAAGTGGTAAAGGTGCAGCAATGGCTTACGACATGATCGACGCTGCTCCAGAAGAGCGCGAGCGTGGAATCACAATCTCAACTGCACACGTTGAGTACGAAACTGACACTCGTCACTATGCACACGTTGACTGCCCAGGACATGCTGACTATGTTAAAAACATGATCACTGGTGCTGCTCAAATGGATGGCGGTATCTTAGTAGTATCTGCTGCTGATGGTCCAATGCCACAAACTCGTGAGCACATCCTTCTTTCTCGTCAAGTAGGTGTACCTTACCTAGTTGTATTCTTAAACAAATGTGACATGGTAGACGACGAAGAGCTACTTGAATTAGTAGAAATGGAAGTACGTGACCTTCTTTCTGAATACGACTTCCCTGGTGACGATGTACCAGTAATCAAAGGTTCTGCTCTTAAAGCTCTTGAAGGCGAAGCTGATTGGGAAGCTAAAATCATCGAGCTTATGGACGCTGTTGATGAGTACATCCCAACTCCAGAACGTGACACTGAAAAACCATTCATGATGCCAGTTGAGGACGTATTCTCAATCACTGGTCGTGGTACAGTTGCTACAGGTCGTGTAGAGCGTGGACAAGTTAAAGTTGGTGACGTTATCGACATCATCGGTTTAACTGAAGAGCCAAAATCTACTACTGTAACAGGTGTAGAAATGTTCCGTAAGCTTCTTGACTATGCTGAAGCTGGCGACAACATCGGTGCTTTACTTCGTGGTGTAGCACGTGAAGAAATCCAACGTGGACAAGTATTAGCTAAACCAGGCTCAATCACTCCACACACTAAATTTACTGCTGAAGTATACGTTCTTTCTAAAGACGAAGGTGGACGTCACACTCCATTCTTCACAAACTACCGTCCACAGTTCTACTTCCGTACAACTGATGTAACTGGTATTTGTAACTTACCTGAAGGCGTAGAAATGGTAATGCCTGGCGACAACATCGAAATGACTGTTGAACTTATCGCTCCAATCGCGATTGAAGAAGGTACTAAATTCTCAATCCGTGAAGGTGGACGTACAGTAGGCGCTGGCGTTGTAGCTAAAATCAGCGAGTAATTTCTCGTTTCAGTAAAGGGAGTAGGGTAACCTACTCCTTTTTTATTTGGTGATAAAAGGTAAAGATAGTTTTTACTATTACACTTGCAAAATGATCTCCTTTTATATATAATGAAAAAAGTGTGCGACACATAAAAAAGTTTTTTAACTTTATTGTTGCAATATGAACCCATTTTTAGTATAATAAAAATGTTGGTCTTTGACTGCGATGATGCGGAAGGTTGCCGACACACCCGGCCGCTTTGCCATGGCGAGTGTGGGGAAATTTCCGCGGAGAATGTCTATTGTAAAATAGGCGAAAAAGGAGGGAAAATAATGGCAAAAGAAAAAATTCGCATTCGTTTAAAAGCATATGATCACAGAATTCTTGATCAATCTGCTGAGAAAATCGTAGAAACTGCAAAACGTTCTGGTGCGGCTGTATCTGGTCCGATTCCATTACCGACTGAAAAATCAATTTATACAATTCTACGTGCAGTACACAAATATAAAGATTCTCGTGAGCAGTTCGAAATGCGCACGCATAAACGCTTAATTGATATCGTGAATCCAACACCACAAACTGTTGATTCATTAATGCGTTTAGACTTACCATCTGGTGTAGATATCGAAATTAAACTTTAATTTAAAATAAAGAATGAAAAGATACTTAGGAGGTGTGACTAATGGCCAAAGGAATCTTAGGAAGAAAGATCGGTATGACTCAAGTATTTGCTGAAAATGGTGACTTGATCCCAGTAACAGTAATTGAAGCTTCTGCTAACGTAGTTCTTCAAGTTAAAAACGCTGAGACAGACGGTTACGAAGCAATCCAATTAGGTTTCGAAGATATCCGTGAAAAACTATCTAACAAACCTGCAAAAGGACATGCTACTAAAGCTAATACTGCTCCTAAGCGCTTCATCCGTGAGTTACGCGGTGTGGACGCTTCAGCATATGAAGTTGGTCAAGAAGTCAAGGTTGATATTTTCGCAGAAGGCGATGTAATTGATGTAACAGGAATCTCAAAAGGTAAAGGTTTCCAAGGTGCTATTAAACGCCACGGACAATCTCGCGGACCTATGTCTCATGGTTCTCGCTACCACCGTCGCCCAGGTTCAATGGGTCCTGTAGCTCCAAACCGCGTATTCAAAGGTAAATTATTACCAGGACGTATGGGTGGAGAGCGCATCACTGTGCAAAACTTATCAATCGTTAAAGTTGACGCAGAACGCAATCTTTTATTAGTAAAAGGTAACGTGCCAGGAGCTAGAAAATCTCTAGTTACTGTTAAATCTGCAGTTAAATCTAAATAATAATTCTTCGAGAAAGGAGGAATAACCAATGCCAAAAGTAGCATTGTTTAACCAAAACGGTGAAAACGTTGGAGAAATCGAACTTCAAGATGCCGTTTTCGGTATCGAACCAAACAACAAAGTACTTTTCGACGCGATCGTAATGCAACGCGCATCTCAACGTCAAGGTACTTCTAAAGTTAAAAATCGTTCTGAAGTAAGAGGCGGTGGCCGTAAGCCATGGCGTCAAAAAGGTACTGGTCGTGCTCGTCAAGGATCTATCCGTTCTCCACAATGGCGTGGCGGTGGCGTAGTATTTGGTCCAGTTCCAAGAAGCTATAGCTACAAATTACCTAAAAAAGTTCGTCGTTTAGCAATTAAGTCTGCATTATCAACTAAAGCTCAAGATAACAGCATCGTTGTTCTTGAAGCTCTTTCTTTTGACGCTCCAAAAACAAAAGAAATGGTAGCAGTTCTTAAAAACCTAACAGTAGAACGCAAAGCATTAGTAGTAACTGCGGATCTTAACGAAAATGTTGCACTTTCAGCACGTAATATTCCTGGTGTAACAGTTGTTGCAGCTAATGGTTTAAGCGTATTAGACGTTATGAACCATGATAAGCTTGTAATCACTAAAGACGCAGTTGAAAAAGTAGAGGAGGTGCTTGCATAATGAAAGATCCTCGTGATATTATTAAGCGCCCCGTAATTACAGAACGTTCAACAGACTTAATGGCTGAGAAAAAATATACGTTTGATGTTGATGTAAGAGCTAATAAAACTGAGGTTAAAGATGCTATCGAAAAAATCTTTGACGTAAAAGTTGAAAAAGTAAACATCATGAACTACAAAGGTAAATTCAAGCGTGTAGGTCGCTACAGTGGTCTTACTAACCGTCGTCGTAAAGCGGTAGTAACACTAACTCAAGAGAGCAACGAAATCGAATTCTTCGAAGCTTAAGATTACTAGAGAAGGAGGGAAATTGAGATGGCGATTAAAAAGTATAAACCAACCTCAAATGGTCGTCGTGGTATGTCAGTTTCTGATTTCGCTGAAATTACTACTGACAAACCAGAAAAATCGTTACTTGCACCTGTCAAGAGAAAAGGTGGTCGTAACAACCAAGGTAAATTGACTGTTCGTCACCAAGGTGGTGGGCACAAGCGTCAATACCGTATCATCGATTTTAAACGCGATAAAGATGGAATACCTGGACGCGTTGCTACAATCGAATATGATCCAAACCGTTCAGCTAACATCGCATTAATTCATTATGCTGATGGTGAAAAACGTTACATCCTTGCTCCTAAAAACCTAAAAGTAGGTTTAGAAGTTATGTCAGGTCCTGAAGCTGACATCAAAGTAGGTAACGCGCTTCCTTTAGCTAACATTCCTGTTGGTACAGTAGTACACAACATCGAATTAAAACCTGGTAAAGGTGGACAATTAGTTCGTTCTGCAGGTACATCTGCTCAAGTACTTGGTAAAGAAGGTAAATACGTATTAGTACGTTTAACTTCTGGTGAAGTACGCATGATCCTTGCAACTTGTCGTGCAACTGTAGGTCAAGTTGGTAACGAACAACACGAGTTAATCAACATCGGTAAAGCCGGTCGTTCTCGTTGGTTAGGTATCCGTCCAACTGTACGTGGTTCTGTAATGAACCCTAACGATCACCCACACGGTGGTGGTGAAGGACGTTCTCCAATCGGACGTAAGTCTCCAATGAGTCCATGGGGTAAACCAACACTTGGTTACAAAACTCGTAAGAAGAAAAACAAATCCGATAAATTTATCGTTCGTCGTCGTAAAAAATAACGGGATTGAGCTACGGTTCAAACGAACCGTAGGACAATCACGAAGGGAGGTTCATTTATGGGTCGCAGCTTAAAGAAAGGACCTTTTGTAGATGACCATTTAATCAACAAAATTGAGAAGTTAAACGAAACTGACAGCAAGCAAGTAGTAAAAACTTGGTCTCGTCGTTCAACTATCTTCCCTCAGTTCATTGGTCATACAATTGCTGTATATGACGGTCGTAAACATGTACCAGTTTATGTTACTGAAGACATGGTAGGTCACAAACTTGGTGAATTCGCACCATCTCGTACTTACAAAGGTCACGCAAGTGATGATAAGAAAACAAGACGCTAATATGAGAGGAGGCTTTTAAATGCAAGCTAAAGCTGTCGCGAGAACAGTACGTATTGCTCCTCGTAAAGTTCGTTTAGTTGTAGATTTAATTCGAGGTAAGCAAGTGGGTGAAGCGCTAGCAGTGCTACTTCACACGCCAAAGGCTGCTTCTCCAGTCGTTGAGAAAGTATTAAAATCTGCTATTGCCAATGCAGAACACAATTATGAAATGGACGCTAACAATTTAGTTATTACTGACGCTTTTGTTAACGAAGGTCCAACTTTAAAACGTTTCCGTCCACGCGCTATGGGACGTGCAAGCCAAATTAACAAGCGCACAAGCCACATCACAATCGTGGTATCAGAAAAGAAGGAGGGATAATTCATGGGTCAAAAGGTAAATCCGGTCGGTCTTCGCGTCGGTGTCATCCGTGATTGGGAATCAAGATGGTTCGCTGGCAAAGACTACGCTGACTTATTACATGAAGACTTAAAAGTACGTGAATATATCGCTAAACGTTTAAACGATGCAGCTGTTTCTAAAGTTGAAATCGAACGCGCTGCTAACCGCTTAAACGTAACGATCCACACTGCAAAACCTGGTATGGTAATTGGTAAAGGTGGTACTGAAGTAGAATCACTTCGTAAAGCTCTTAACCAATTAACAGGCAAGCGTGTACACATTAACATCCTTGAAATTAAACGAGCAGATTTAGATGCTAAACTAGTAGCTGAAAACATCGCTCGCCAACTTGAGAACCGTGTATCATTCCGTCGTGCTCAAAAGCAAGCTATCCAACGTAGCATGCGTGCTGGCGCACAAGGTATCAAAACAATGGTATCTGGTCGTTTAGGCGGAGCTGATATCGCTCGTTCTGAATATTACAGTGAAGGTACAGTTCCACTTCATACACTTCGCGCTGATATTGACTATGCTCACGCTGAAGCAGATACTACTTATGGTAAACTTGGTGTGAAAGTATGGATCTATCGTGGAGAGGTTCTTCCTACTAAAAAGAAAACTGAGGAAGGAGGAAAATAATTATGTTATTACCAAAACGCGTTAAATATCGTCGCGAACACCGCGGAAAAATGCGTGGACGCGCTAAAGGTGGTACGGAAGTACATTTCGGTGAATTCGGTTTACAAGCTACTGAAGCTTCTTGGATTACAAACCGTCAAATCGAAGCTGCTCGTATCGCAATGACTCGTTACATGAAACGTGGCGGTAAAGTATGGATTAAAATTTTCCCTTCTAAACCTTATACTGCTAAGCCTCTAGAAGTCCGAATGGGTTCTGGTAAAGGTGCTCCTGAAGGTTGGGTAGCAGTTGTTAAACCTGGAAAAGTAATGTTTGAAATTTCAGGTGTATCTGAAGAGGTTGCACGTGAAGCTTTACGTTTAGCTGCACACAAGCTACCTGTAAAATGTAAGTTTGTAAAACGTGAAGAAATTGGTGGTGATTCTAATGAAAGCTAATGAAATTCGTGACCTTACCACTGCTGAAATTGAACAAAAAGTTAAGGCTTTAAAAGAAGAGTTGTTTAACCTTCGTTTCCAATTAGCGACTGGACAATTAGAGAATACTACTCGTATTCGCGAAGTGCGCAAATCGATCGCTCGTATGAAAACTGTAGTTCGTGAAAGAGAGATTGCTGCTAATAAATAATTAAGTCTGAGAGGAGGCTTTCAGAATGAGTGAACGCAACCAACGTAAAGTTTACACTGGCCGCGTAGTTTCTGACAAAATGGATAAGACTGTTACTGTTCTTGTTGAAACTTACAAAAAGCATTCGCTTTATGGCAAGCGTGTAAAATACTCAAAGAAATTCAAAGCTCACGATGAAAACAATACAGCTCAACTAGGCGATATCGTGAAGATCATGGAAACTCGTCCGTTATCAGCTACTAAACGTTTCCGTCTAGTAGAAGTTGTAGAAAAAGCTGTTATCATCTAATAGTTAAGATAGATCGGATAAGAATGATTCATCCGAAGGGAGGTTTCGTACATGATTCAACAAGAATCTCGTTTAAAAGTTGCAGACAACTCTGGTGCACGTGAGGTACTTACTATTAAAGTACTTGGTGGTTCAGGTCGTAAGACAGCAAACATTGGTGATGTTATCGTTTGTACGGTGAAACAAGCAACACCAGGAGGCGTTGTTAAAAAAGGTGACGTTGTTAAAGCTGTTGTTGTACGTACAAAAAGTGGTGTTCGCCGTACTGACGGTTCTTACATCCGTTTCGACGAAAATGCTTGCGTAATCATCCGTGACGACAAAGGACCACGTGGTACTCGTATCTTCGGACCAGTTGCTCGTGAATTACGTGATAACAACTTCATGAAGATCGTATCATTAGCTCCAGAAGTTATCTAATTGATATATAGAACAAATACAAAATGCCTTTTAAGGAGGTGCGAATAGGATGCATGTTAAAAAGGGCGACAAAGTAGTGGTTATCTCTGGTAAAGACAAAGGTAAGCAAGGTGAAGTACTTGCAGCTTTCCCAAAGAAAGACCGTGTACTTGTTGAAGGTGTGAACGTTGTGAAAAAACACTCTAAACCTTCTCAAGTAAATCCACAAGGTGGAATCGTTAGCCAAGAGGCACCTATCCACGTATCAAACGTAATGCCGTTGGATCCTAAATCTGGTGAGCCAACTCGTGTTGGGTACCAAGTTATCGATGGCAAAAAGGTACGTGTAGCAAAAAAATCTGGTGAAACTTTAGATAAATAATTAATGAAATGTGAAGGGAGGTTTAGTTCACATGAACCGTCTTAAAGAGAAATTTACAAAAGAGATTACTCCTGCTCTAGTTAGCAAGTTTAATTATGAATCTGTAATGCAAGTGCCAAAAATCGACAAGATCGTAATCAACATGGGTATCGGTGATGCTGTTTCCAACTCAAAAGCTTTAGATAACGCTGTTGAAGAACTAGCTGAAATCACTGGTCAAAAACCTGTTGTAACTCGTGCGAAAAAATCTATCGCTGGTTTCCGTCTTCGTGAAGGTATGCCAATCGGTGCGAAAGTTACTTTACGCGGCGAGCGTATGTACGAATTCTTCGATAAACTAGTATCAGTATCACTTCCACGTGTGCGCGATTTCCGTGGTGTATCTAAAAAAGCATTTGATGGTCGTGGAAACTACACGTTAGGTGTTAAAGAACAATTGATCTTCCCAGAGATCGATTATGATAAAGTAACTAAAGTTCGTGGTATGGATATCGTTATTGTTACAACAGCAAACACTGATGAAGAAGCTCGTGAGCTTTTAACTCAGTTCGGTATGCCATTCCAGAAGTAATAACTGCCAACGTTAAGCAGAGGAGGCGAAAATGTGGCTAAAAAATCAATGATTGCGAAGCAAAAACGCCAGCAAAAATTCCAAGTACAAGAGTATACACGTTGCGAACGTTGTGGACGTCCACACTCAGTACTACGTAAATTCAAGCTTTGCCGTATTTGTTTCCGTGAGCTTGCTTATAAAGGTCAAATTCCTGGTGTTAAAAAAGCTAGTTGGTAAAACCCAAGTTTGGGAAGGAGGTAAATTAATATGGTAATGACTGATCCTATTGCAGATTTACTAACTCGTATCCGCAATGCGAACATGGTTCGTCATGAGAAAATTGAAGTTCCTGCTTCTAACATTAAGAAGCAAATTGCAGAAATCCTTAAGCGTGAGGGTTTCGTACGTGATGTAGAATACATCGAAGACAACAAACAAGGTATTATCCGTATCTTCTTAAAATACGGTTCAAATAACGAACGTGTAATTACAGGCTTAAAACGTATCAGTAAACCTGGTCTACGTGTTTATGCAAAAAATAACGAAGTACCACGTGTACTTAACGGTTTAGGTATCGCAATCGTTTCTACTTCTCAAGGTGTTTTAACTGACAAAGAAGCTCGTCAAAAGCAAACTGGTGGAGAAGTATTAGCGTACGTTTGGTAATAAGTTTTAAATGTGAATGGAGGTGTAACTATGTCACGTGTTGGTAAAAAGCCTTTAGAACTTCCAGCAGGTGTTACAGTTACGAACGAGAGCAACACTGTAACTGTAAAAGGACCAAAGGGTGAATTAACTCGTACATTCCACCCTGAAATCGAGATTAAAGTTGAAGACAACGTATTAGTTGTTAATCGTCCTAGTGACAATAAAGAGCACCGCGCTCTTCACGGAACTACTCGTAGCCTTTTAGGTAACATGGTTGAAGGTGTTACTAAAGGATTCGAACGTGGTTTAGAATTAGTCGGTGTAGGTTACCGTGCACAAAAATCTGGTAGCAAATTAGTATTGAGCGTTGGATACTCTCACCCAGTTGAGATTACTCCTGAAACAGGAATCGAAATCGAAGTTCCTTCTCAAACTAAGATCGTTATTAAAGGTATTGATAAAGAACGCGTAGGTGCATTAGCTGCAAATATTCGTGACGTTCGTCCACCAGAGCCTTACAAAGGTAAAGGTATTCGTTACGAAGGCGAATATGTACGTCGTAAAGAAGGTAAAACTGCTAAGAAGTAATGCCGGTTAGGTAAAAGAAAGGAGTGCCCGAAATGATCACGAAGCTTGATAAAAACAAAGTTCGTAAAAAAAGACATGCTCGTGTTCGTGCGAAGTTATCTGGAACTGCAACTCGTCCGCGTTTAAACGTGTTCCGTTCTAATCAACATATTTACGCACAAGTTATCGACGATTTAAATTCAGTAACAATCGCAAGTGCTTCAACGTTAGATAAAGACCTGACTTTAGAAAGCACTAGTAACACTGAAGCTGCTATCAAAGTTGGCGAATTAGTCGCTAAACGCGCAGTAGAAAAAGGTGTAAACGAAGTAGTATTCGACCGTGGCGGTTATTTATATCATGGCCGTGTTAAAGCATTAGCTGACGCTGCTCGTGAAGCTGGATTACAATTCTAATTGTAAAAGGAGGGAAAATCATGCGTCGTATTGATCCAAATAAATTAGAGCTTGAAGAACGTGTTGTTACCGTTAACCGCGTAGCTAAAGTTGTGAAAGGTGGACGTCGTTTCCGCTTCGCTGCATTAGTTGTAGTTGGTGACAAAAACGGTCACGTTGGATTCGGTACTGGTAAAGCACAAGAGGTACCAGATGCAATCCGTAAAGCAATTGAAGATGCGAAGAAAAACTTAATTACTGTACCTATGGTTGGTACAACTATTCCACACGAAATCCTTGGACAATTTGGTGCAGGTCAAATTTTCTTAAAACCTGCTTCTGAAGGTACAGGAGTTATCGCTGGTGGCCCAGTTCGTGCGGTACTAGAATTGGGTGGAGTAAGTGATATTCTATCTAAATCTTTAGGTTCAAACACTCCAATCAACATGGTACGTGCAACTCTTAACGGTTTAGCTAACCTAAAACGTGCTGAAGATGTTGCAAAACTACGTGGCAAGACTGTAGAAGAACTGTTAGGATAAGGGAGGGATATGGAATGGCAAACAAACTAGCAATTACCCTTACTCGTAGCGTAATTGGTCGTCCAGAAGATCAACGTGTAACTGTTCGTACACTTGGCCTACGTAAGTTAAATCAAACTGTCGTTCAAGACGATAATCCTGCAATTCGCGGAATGATTAACAAAGTAGCTCACCTTGTTACAGTAAAAGAGCAATAAGTATAAATTGTCACTCTAAGGAGGTGCTCCGGAATGAAACTTCATGAATTGAAACCAGCTGAAGGTTCACGTAAAGTACGTAACCGTGTAGGTCGTGGTACTGGTTCAGGTAACGGAAAGACTTCAGGTAAAGGTCACAAAGGGCAAAACGCTCGCTCTGGCGGTGGCGTAAGACCTGGCTTCGAAGGTGGTCAAACTCCTTTATTCCGTCGTCTTCCAAAACGTGGGTTCACTAATATCAATCGCAAAGAATACGCGATCGTTAATTTAGAAGCTCTTAACCGTTTTGAAGATGGAACTGAAGTAACACCAGAATTATTAATCGAAACTGGTTTAGTAAGCAAAGCAAAAGCTGGCGTTAAAGTACTAGGAAACGGTACATTAAACTCTAAGCTAACTGTTAAAGCTGCTAAATTCTCTTCAACTGCTAAAGAAGCTATCGAAGCTGCTGGCGGTACAGTTGAGGTGATCTAATGTTTCAAACAATCTCCAATTTAATGCGCGTGCGTGAAATAAGACAAAAAATCTTTTTCACTTTGTTAATGTTAATTGTCTTCCGAATTGGTACATTTATTCCTGTACCAAGTGTTAATACGGATGTACTAAAATTGCAAGATGGGTTAAATGTATTCGGGGTTCTGAATACATTTGGCGGCGGCGCGTTAAAAAACTTCTCCATTCTTGCTATGGGCATTATGCCTTATATTACAGCATCCATCATCGTCCAATTATTACAGATGGATGTTGTACCTAAGTTTACAGAATGGTCAAAGCAGGGAGATGTTGGGCGCCGTAAATTAGCTCAAGTAACTCGTTATGGAACAATTGTGCTTGGATTTATCCAGGCTTTAGGTATGTCTATAGGATTCAACAATATTTCGGGCGGACAATTGATCGCTAATCCAGGAATTTCTACGTATCTTCTAATTGCTACAGTGTTAACGGCAGGTACTGCCTTCTTAATGTGGTTAGGAGAGCAGATTACTGCAAAAGGCGTAGGTAACGGTATTTCTATCATTATCTTTGCTGGGATTGCAGCTGGTATTCCGACAACATTAAATCAAATTTATGCACAGCAATTTGAAGACGTTGGAGATCAATTATTCATTCGTATCGTAACGGTAGTTTTAATTGCGATTGCAGTTTTAGCTATTATTGTTGGGGTTATTTACTTCCAACAAGCGCTACGAAAAATTCCTATTCAATATGCAAAGGGTTCAGCTGGTCGTAATCCTGTTGGAGGTCAATCCACTCATTTGCCGTTAAAAGTAAATGCAGCTGGGGTTATTCCTGTTATCTTTGCAGTTTCATTTATTATTACACCACCAACAATTGCATCATTTTTCGGTCCAAATGATGTAACGGCGTGGATTCAGAATACATTTGACTATACTAAGCCAATTGGTATGATAGTGTATGTAGCGTTAATCATTGCTTTTTGTTACTTCTATACTTTTGTTCAAGTTAACCCTGAACAAGTAGCAGAGAACTTGAAAAAGCAAGGTGGCTACATCCCAGGCATCCGTCCTGGTAAAAGCACACAAGCTTATTTAACGAAAGTGTTATATCGTCTGACATTAATCGGTTCGATATTCCTTGCGTTAATTGCTGTGTTGCCGGTTCTGTTCATCAAAATTGCAAACTTACCATCATCTGCTCAGATCGGCGGTACTAGTTTGTTAATTGTTGTCGGTGTAGCTCTTGAGACAATGAAACAGCTTGAGAGTCAATTAGTGAAACGCCATTATAAGGGATTTATTAAGTAAAGCTGTTTAGTGGGAAGCAAGCTGCTTTCCCATTAAACGGATAAGATACTGAGGGGGAAGCAAGAAATGAATTTAGTGTTAATGGGCCTTCCTGGTGCTGGGAAAGGTACTCAAGCAGAAAAAATCGTTGAGCATTACGATATCCCTCATATCTCAACAGGAGATATGTTCCGAGCTGCAATTAAAGAAGGAACGCAACTAGGTTTAAAAGCTAAATCATTTATGGATCAAGGTAACCTTGTTCCTGATGAAGTAACAATTGGAATTGTGCGCGAGCGTTTAAACAAACAAGATTGTGAAAACGGCTTTTTACTTGATGGCTTCCCAAGAACAGTAGCCCAAGCAGAAGCTCTTGAAACAATTACAAAAGAACTAAACAAGCAAATTGATTATGTGATTAATATTGATGTAGATCAAAGCATTTTAATGGAGCGTCTTACTGGACGCCGCATTTGTAAAGATTGCGGAGCTACTTACCACTTAGTATTCAATCCTCCTGCGAAAGAAGGAGTTTGTGACAAATGTGGCGGAGAGCTTTACCAACGTGCAGATGACAATGCTGAGACGGTTTCAACTAGACTTTCAGTTAATGTTAAACAATCTCAACCTCTACTTGATTTCTATCAAGAAAAAGGTTATCTACGCAATATTAATGGTAATCAAGATATTAACATTGTGTTTGAGGATGTTCGTCAATTACTTGCTGGGGTTAAGCAATGATCATTTGCAAGACACCAGAGGAAATTGAGGTCATGCGTGAAGCTGGACGAATCGTGGCTTTAACTCATCAAGAGTTAAAAAAGCATATCGCTCCAGGTATTACGACTATAGAATTGGATGCAATTGCTGAAAATTTTATTCGTCAACATGATGCAATTCCGTCTTTTAAAGGGTATAATGGTTTTCGCGGCAGTGTATGTGCTTCTGTGAATGAAGAATTAGTTCATGGTATTCCGGGTGAACGCAAGCTTAATGAAGGAGATATCATCAGTTTAGACATCGGAGCTAAATTCGGTGGCTATCACGGTGATTCAGCTTGGACATATGGAGTAGGAAAGATTTCATTAGAAAATCAAGAGCTGCTTAATGTGACTGAGCAATCTCTCTACAAGGGATTAGCAGAAGCTAAGCCGGGTGAGCGTTTGTCGAATATTTCACATGCTATTCAACAGTACGCAGAATCACGTAACTTTTCGATTGTAAGAGAATATGTTGGCCATGGGGTCGGCAAAGACTTACATGAAGATCCGCAAGTACCTCATTATGGTCCACCGAATAAAGGACCGCGTCTACGTCCAGGCATGGTATTGGCAGTTGAGCCAATGGTGAATGCTGGTATGCGATATGTAAAAACATTACCTGATAACTGGACAGTTGTCACAGTAGATGGTAAAATGTGTGCGCACTTCGAACATACTATTGCAATTACTGAGACGGGATATGAAATTCTGACAGCATTGTAATGTTAAAGGATGTTATCTCTATCCATTCCTCGCTAGATGCACTGGACAGTAAACAGTAATTATCTAAATTCACGATGATCGTTTTTCGTCTGAATTGCTGTTAAAATGGTAAAGATGTATATTAGCGTCAATCATCTTGAATTTAATGATTACGATCTCCGGATGTTCAGAACAGGTTCTTTTTAAGTCGTTTAATGATAGCTTGTTACTGTTTCAAAGAAAGGAGAGCACTTTAATGGCAAAAGACGATGTAATTGAAGTTGAAGGTACAGTTGCTGAAACTTTACCTAACGCTATGTTCAAGGTAGAATTAGAAAATGGTCATACAGTACTTGCTCACGTATCAGGAAAAATTCGCATGCATTTCATTCGAATCTTACCTGGTGATAAAGTAACTGTAGAATTGTCACCATACGATTTAACTCGCGGTAGAATTACGTACCGTTTCAAATAAAACCTATGCACTCCGTACTATCAAGGAGGTATGAAACATGAAAGTCAGACCATCAGTTAAACCAATCTGCGAAAAATGTAAAGTTATCCGTAGAAAAGGTAAAGTAATGGTAATTTGTGAAAACCCTAAGCATAAACAAAAACAAGGTTAATCAATAAGGAGGTGCACTATTCATATGGCACGTATTGCTGGTGTTGATATTCCTCGTGACAAGCGTGTAGTAATTTCATTAACATACATTTTCGGTATTGGTCGTCCAACTGCTGAAAAAGTTCTAGCTGAAGCTGGAGTTTCTGAAGATACTCGCGTTCGTGACTTAACAGAAGAAGAATTAGGTAAAATTCGTGATATTTTAGATAGCTATAAAGTAGAAGGCGATCTTCGTCGTGAAGTTTCTTTAAACATCAAACGTTTAATTGAGATTGGTTCATACCGTGGTATCCGCCACCGTCGTAGTTTACCAGTTCGTGGTCAAAACAGTAAAAACAATGCTCGTACACGTAAAGGCCCACGCCGTACTGTAGCGAACAAGAAGAAATAATTAGTAAGGGAGGTCATTAACAGATGGCACGTAAAACTAATACACGTAAACGTCGCGTGAAAAAGAATATTGAAGCTGGTGTAGCTCATATTCGCTCAACGTTTAACAACACTATTGTAACAATTACAGATGTTCACGGTAATGCGATTGCTTGGTCTAGTGCAGGCGCACTTGGCTTCAGAGGTTCTCGTAAATCTACTCCATTTGCTGCGCAAATGGCTGCTGAAACTGCTGCTAAAGTTTCTATGGATAACGGAATGAAAACTCTTGAAGTTACAGTTAAAGGCCCTGGTGCTGGTCGTGAAGCAGCTATCCGTGCTCTTCAAGCTGCAGGTTTAGAAGTAACAGCTATTAAAGATGTTACTCCTGTACCTCACAACGGATGCCGCCCACCAAAACGTCGTCGTGTATAATTAATATGTATAGATTCTATTTCGTTGTCTATAATGATGATGGTGTAGAATTTATTCATGCAACGAAATGTTTTCCATTTGTTGTGCACATTCGGGAACTGTCTAATAGGGAATTTCGGTTAGGCATTTGAGAAATCAGCCGTCTAGCCGAGGTTTCGACGTTTTGAAGGAGGGTTTATATTGATAGAGATTGAAAAGCCAAAAATCGAAACGGTAGAAATCAGCGATGATAGAAAGTACGGTAAATTCGTCGTCGAACCACTTGAGCGTGGATATGGTACTACTTTGGGTAACTCCTTACGTCGTATCCTATTATCCTCACTCCCTGGTGCAGCTGTAACATCTATTCAAATTGAAGGTGTATTACATGAATTTTCAACAGTTCCTGGAGTTGTTGAAGATGTAACAAACATCATTTTAAACGTTAAAAAGTTAGCGTTAAAGATTTACTCTGATGAAGAGAAAACACTTGAGATCGATGTTAAAGGTCCTGGTACAGTAACGGCTGCTGACATTCAAGCAGACAGCGATATCGAAGTTCTAAATCCGGATCTTCATATTGCAACACTTGAGTCAGATGCTCATTTCCGTATGAGACTTACTGCTCGCACAGGTCGAGGTTATAATCCTGCCGATGCTAACAAGCGTGAAGACCAACCAATTGGTGTACTTCCAATTGATTCAATCTATACGCCTGTTACTCGCGTATCGTATTATGTAGAGAATACTCGTGTTGGTCAAATGACAAATTACGATAAGTTAACGTTGGATGTTTGGACTGACGGTAGCATTGAGCCAGAAAAAGCTGTTGCTTTAGGTGCAAAGATTCTAACTGAACACTTAAATATCTTCGTTAACTTAACAGATGAAGCTCAAAAAGCAGAGATTATGGTAGAAAAAGAAGAAGACCAGAAAGAAAAAGTTCTAGAGATGACGATCGAGGAACTGGATTTATCTGTTCGTTCTTACAACTGCTTAAAACGAGCAGGCATCAATACTGTACAAGAGCTTGCTAATAAAACAGAAGAAGATATGATGAAAGTTCGTAACTTAGGCCGTAAATCTTTAGAAGAAGTTAAAGCTAAACTTGAAGAATTAGGTTTGGGTCTACGTAAGGACGACTGATTATATCTACCTGTTTAACTACTTAACAAAGGAGGGGACCTCACATGTCTTACCGTAAATTAGGTCGTACAAGCGCACAACGCAAGGCGCTTCTTCGTGATTTAACAACTGATTTAATCATCAGTGAACGCATTGAGACAACTGAAGCTCGTGCAAAAGAATTACGTTCAACTGTTGAAAAAATGATTACTTTAGGTAAACGTGGAGATCTACACGCTCGTCGTCAAGCTGCATCTTACATCCGTAATGAAGTAGCTAACGAAGAAGCTGGTCAAAGCGCTTTACAAAAACTATTCAGCGATATTGCTACTCGCTACGAAGATCGCCAAGGCGGTTACACTCGTATCTTAAAAGTTGGACCTCGCCGTGGTGACGGTGCTCCAATGGTTATCATTGAATTAGTTTAATATTTTTAATACAGATAGAAAAGGGCGAGACAGTGTGTAACTAGTCGTTGCCCTTTTTTTATACCTAAAACCGGGTAAATAGCGTAAAAAATCAATGTAGGTAATGCTGCAATAGAAAAAGCTGAGAGGAAGATAGCGTTGAAAGAAATGTCTTTAGAGGTAAAAGATTTATGCTTTCGATACGATCCTGAAGCAGACCTAACATTAGATCACCTTTCTCTCTCTGCTTATAAAGGTGAATGGTTAGCGATAGCTGGACATAATGGATCTGGTAAGTCGACGCTGGCACGAATTCTAAACGGCCTTTTGCTACCTGAAAAAGGAACGGTTCGAGTGGGCGATACTCTTTTATCTGAAGAAACAATATGGGATGTGCGCAAGCAGATTGGAATGGTGTTTCAAAATCCAGATAATCAATTTGTTGGCTCAACCGTTCAAGACGATATTGCGTTTGGGCTTGAAAACAACGGGATCCCATTTGAGATTATGGAAAAACGTATACCTGAAGCAATCGAAATGGTCAATATGAGTGCTTTTCTGGATCAAGAGCCTCATCAGCTATCAGGTGGACAAAAACAGCGTGTGGCCATTGCGGGTATAATTGCCGTACAGCCATCTGTCATCATTCTAGATGAAGCAACATCTATGTTAGATCCTATTGGGCGAACTGAAGTACTTGAAACTGTTAGAAAATTAAAAGAAGAAAAACAACTGACGGTTATTTCAATTACTCACGATTTAGATGAAGTAGCAATGGCTGACAGAGTCGTTGTGATGAACAAAGGGAAGATCTATGCAACAGGTACTCCACGCGAAGTATTTGCATTAGGTTCCAAGTTAACGGATATTGGACTAGACTTGCCGTTTTCCGTTAAACTAAGCCATCGTTTTGCTTCCGTAGGAATTCCTTTATCAAAAATTCATTTAACAGATGAGGACTTGGTGGACGAACTATGGACATTATATTCAAAGAAGTAGAGCACCGTTATCAAGTTAATACACCATTTGAACGAATTGCTCTACATGACTTAAATTTAAACATTCAATCAGGTACATTTTTGGCTGTTATTGGCCATACTGGTTCTGGGAAATCAACAATCATACAGCATCTGAATGCCTTATTGAAGCCAACTGCTGGTGAAATTCAAATCGGTGAGCGCACCATTAAAGCCAATCGAAAAGAAAAGAATTTAAAAGCTATTCGGCAGCAAGTAGGCGTGGTGTTTCAATTTCCAGAACATCAGCTTTTTGAAGAAACGGTGGAAAAAGATATAGCTTTTGGACCAATGAATTATGGCGTTTCGGAAGAAGAAGCAAAGCAAAAAGCAAGAGAGCTTATCAAGTTAGTAGGGTTGCCAGAAGACATTCTCTCCAGATCTCCTTTTGATTTGAGTGGTGGACAAATGCGTCGTGTAGCGATAGCAGGTATTCTAGCGATGAATCCTAATGTGCTAATTTTAGATGAGCCAACTGCTGGATTGGACCCTAGAGGGCGTCAAGAAATTATGAATATGATTTATCGTCTTCATAAAGAAAAAGGCTTGACGACGATTCTCGTGACTCACAGCATGGAAGATGCAGCTATGTACGCAGATGAGCTAATTGTGATGAATAAGGGAACGATTGCGATGAAAGGGTCACCTAGAGAAGTATTTGGTCAGCATACGCAGTTAAAAGAATATGGATTGGATGTTCCAGAATCGCTTCGCTTTATGCTGAAGCTGCAAGAGAAATTTCAGCTTGAAGCATCGGATACGGTTATTACCTTTTCTGAGGTGGTAGAGAAAGTGCAGCACCTTATGCAGCAAGGTGAACGATTATGATGAACTCAATCATTATTGGTAAGTATGTGCCGGGTCATTCGGTTGTCCATCGAATGGATCCTCGGGCCAAGCTGCTTCTCGTATTTGCGTATGTATTAATTGTGTTTTTAGCAAATAACCCTATTGGCTATGCTTTTTTAGGTGTGTATACCCTTATGATAGTGGCCATGAGTAAAGTGCCCGTTTCGTTTATTTTAAGAGGGTTAAAGCCCGTTATGTTTATTATTATCATCACGTTTCTATTGCACATTTTTATGACGAAGGAAGGTCCTCTTTTGTTTGAATGGGGATGGTTTTCTGTCTATAAAGGCGGCCTTATTCAAGGTGTTTTAATTTCCTTGCGCTTCTTGTTCTTAATTCTAATTACGACGATGCTAACTTTAACGACTACGCCTATTGAAGTAACAGATGGAATGGAAAGCTTGCTGAATCCATTTAAAAAGCTTAAGCTTCCCGTACACGAATTAGCTTTAATGATGTCCATTTCTCTTCGCTTTATTCCTACATTGATGGAAGAGACAGATAAAATTATTAAAGCGCAGACAGCACGAGGAGTGGACTTTAGCAGCGGCCCCGTTACGGATCGTTTGAAAGCTGTCGTTCCTTTACTTGTTCCTCTATTTATAGGTTCATTTAAGCGTGCTGAAGAGCTGGCTATTGCCATGGAGGCAAGGGGTTATAAAGGCGGAGAAGGGCGTACAAAGTATCGTCAATTGAAATGGGGAAGCATAGATACAATTATGCTTTTACTTCTGCTGGCAGTAGCAGTTGTTTTAGTGCTGATTAGAACGTAAAGATTGTTTGGTGAAAAGATGAAACGTTTAAAATGTATAGTTGCATACGACGGCACACACTTTTCAGGTTATCAAGTTCAGCCCAATAAGCGAACTGTTCAACTGGAGATTGAAGCCGTTTTAGAGAAAATGCATAACAAAAAAGTGCCGATTTACGCCTCTGGACGAACGGACACAAATGTTCATGCACAGGGGCAAGTCATTCATTTTGATACAAACCTAAATATTCCATGTGATAAGTGGAAAAAAGCATTGAATTCAATGCTACCAGATGATATTGTAATGAAGAATGTATGTGAAGTTGATGCACATTTTCACGCCCGGTATGACGTTACTTCAAAAGAGTATCGCTATCATATTTTGCGCGGCGAAGATCGAAATCCTTTCACTCGTTCTTATGCATACCATTATCCTTATCCATTAGACTACTCAAAAATGAAAAAAGCCATCACATATTTACTCGGTACACACGACTTTACAAGCTTTTGTTCAGCGAGAACAGAAGTGGAAGATAAGATTCGTACGATTTACAAGATTGATATGTATGAAGAGAATAGTCAGCTTGTGTTTAGATTCGTTGGAAGTGGCTTTCTGTATAATATGGTTCGTATTCTTGTTGGAACGCTTTTAGAAGTAGGACAAGGCCGTATTGAACCAGATGCTATAAAAGATATTCTAGAAAGCAAATCACGTCCTCGTGCAGGGAAGACTGCGCCTTCGCAAGGACTATATTTATGGCGCGTTTTCTATGACAACTAAACCTGGTGTAACATTTTCTTGACATTAGTAGCTTAAAGATATAATATATCATATGGTATGTATTTTAACCCCACGGTTAGCCCCGGAAATTAATCGTGTTGAAATAGAAGGTTGAAATAATTTTATAATTGATGATGAAAATTAGGAGGGAAACTCATGCGTACAACTTTCATGGCGAAAGCAAACGAAGTAGAGCGTAAATGGTATGTTGTCGATGCTGAAGGTAAAACTTTAGGTCGTTTAGCAAGTGAAGTAGCATCAATCTTACGCGGTAAACATAAACCAACTTTTACACCACATGTTGATACTGGTGATCACGTGATCCTTATCAATGCGTCAAAAATCGAACTAACAGGTAAGAAATTAACTGATAAAATTTATTACCGTCACAGCATGCACCCAGGTGGTTTGAAACAACGTACAGCATTAGAAATGCGTACTAACTACTCTGAGAAAATGCTTGAATTAGGAATCAAAGGCATGCTTCCAAAAGGTAGCCTAGGCCGTCAAATGTTCAAAAAATTACATGTGTATGCTGGTGAAGCACATCCACATGAAGCACAAAAACCAGAAGTTTACGAACTTCGCGGATAATTAATAAGAGGAGGTTATTATCTTGGCACAGGTACAATATTACGGAACTGGTCGTCGTAAAAGCTCTGTTGCTCGTGTACGTTTAGTACCAGGTAACGGTCGCGTAACAATCAACGGTCGTGAAATCGAAGAATACATTCCATTTGCTGCACTACGTGAAGTAGTAAAACAACCACTTGCTTTAACTGAAACTGTAGGTAACTATGACGTATTTGTAAACGTTAATGGTGGAGGTTATGCAGGTCAAGCTGGCGCTATTCGTCACGGAATCTCTCGTGCTTTATTAGAAGCAGACCCTGAATACCGTGGAACATTAAAACGTGCTGGTCTATTAACTCGTGACGCTCGTGCGAAAGAACGTAAAAAATACGGTCTTAAAGGCGCTCGTCGTGCACCACAATTCTCAAAACGTTAATTTTATATTACGTTTCAAGCCTTGGTCTTTGGACCAAGGCTTTTTTTATTTGTTGTTTGCGTATGAGACGAAGGCTTGTGCAGACAATATGTAAAAAAGGGAGGCGTTATGGTGAACGAGGTTACATATTTAAAAGAAAAACGTTATGAAAAAGAAATGAAATATGAACGCAAAGTCCTAAGAGAACTGTCGTTTGATTTGCTTCAAGAGAGGCTGCGTCGTTATTTTCATCCCATGTTTCAGTGGAATATGCTAGGAGACGAACATGTGGAGGAGTACTGTCTTGATATTGCCATCGAATCATTTTTATTAGGTGCCCGGGTGAGTAAACGTGGTAAAGGCTACGAAGACTTTCAGAAGCACAGTAAGCAAGAAGAGTCTCTTTTAATTGATACATTGTATGGAGCCGTCAGCATGTCTGTAACAGATCTTTATCAAGACGGTCTGTATTATTTGTGTCAAGGATATGTGCAAGACTGGTGGAAAGAAGGTTATCGTACCGCAGAAAAAAGACGTCGGTTACGTTTGCATTAAAAAGTACTCATAATTCCCGTTCTTGTCCCATATAGAAATAAATAGGTGAGGCAAGAAGGGAAGGGATAAAATGTCTAAAGTAAAAATAATGAGCACAATTATAGCGCTTCTCGTTCTTTTTGTCATTGTACAATATCAGATAGATCATAGAACATCATCCGGTTCGCTTTCACTCCCTCTTAGCGGGAAAGTTATTGTACTAGATCCTGGACATGGCGGTGTTGATGGAGGAGCCGTAGGAGGGGATGAAGTGCTTGAAAAAGAAATAACTCTTAAAATTTCGTTGATGCTTCGGGACTATCTGCAAGAGCAAGGAGCACTTGTTATTATGACGAGAGAAAAAGACGAAGACCTAGCGGCCAAAGACACAAGAGGATACAGTCGCAGAAAAGTAGAGGACTTAAAAAATCGCTTAACGATGATTAATAAATCCAATGCTGATTTGTACTTAAGTATTCACTTGAATGCTATTCCATCCTCTGCATGGAGAGGGGCTCAAACTTTCTATTACGGGTCCCTAAAAGAAAACGAGCAAGTGGCTAAACTCATTCAACAAGAGCTAAGAAATAATCTGGATAATACGAGTCGTGAAGCAAAAGCTATTCAAACTCTTTACCTTCTTAAGCATTCTAAGCCACCAGGTGCTTTGGTTGAAGTAGGATTCTTATCAAATCCTACAGAACGTAAAATGCTTCAATCGAAACGCTATCAAAAAAAGTTAGCTGAATCCATTTATGAAGGAGTCAGCCGGTATTTTACTGGAGAAAAGCCTAAATAAAAAGCATAGCATCCTTCTATTCAGAAAAATCTAATATGTATGATATACTTGATAGTATAAATAAATAGATTTTAACATGGTGGTGGGAGTATGCTAACGGAAAAGCAAGTAAAAGAAGTAGTAGGGGAAATTACAGATCCATTTTTAAATAAAAAACTATCAGAAACAGATGCGATTAAAGAAATAACAATTAAATCTGAAAAACAGCATATAAGCCTGAAGATTGCTGTTGCAAAAACAGGTACTAGTGAACAGCTGAGCCTTCAAGGCACAATTGTAGAAGAATTAAAAAAAGCAGGTGTACAGTCGGTCGGACTGCGATTTGTTGAGTTTACGCCTGAAGAACTTCAGCAGTACCGCGCTGAGCAACCGAATACTGGCAACTTACTAACTAGTCCGAATGCACCTGAATTTATTGCTATTGCCAGCGGTAAAGGAGGCGTTGGTAAATCAACAGTCTCTGTTAACTTGGCCGTTTCTCTAGCTCGTTTAGGAAAGAAAGTTGGTTTAATTGATGCTGACATTTATGGATTCAGCGTTCCAGATATGATGGGAATCACACAGCGTCCTGTAGTAGAAGGTGAAAAGATTATTCCAGTTGACCGTTTCGGAGTAAAAGTTATTTCCATGGGCTTCTTTGTAGAAGATAATTCACCTGTTATCTGGCGAGGACCTATGCTTGGAAAAATGTTGACAAGCTTTTTTACAGAAGTTGAATGGGGAGAATTAGATTATCTTTTACTAGACTTACCTCCCGGAACAGGTGATGTCGCATTAGACGTTCACTCTATGCTTCCTGCTTGTAAAGAAGTGATTATTACAACACCACATCCTACAGCGGCATTTGTTGCAGCCAGAGCGGGTGCTATGGCTTTGAAAACCGATCATGAGATAATTGGAGTTGTAGAAAATATGGCCTACTTTGAAAGCCAGCTAACAGGGGAAAAAGAGTATGTATTTGGTAAAGGCGGAGGTCCAAAACTTGCTGAGGAACTTCAGACAGAGCTGTTAGGACAGCTTCCGTTAAGTCAGCCTGACTGGAATGAAGAAGATTTTGCACCTTCCATTTACGATGAATCGCATCGTTTAGGTAAAATATATGGAGAGATTGCAAGCAAGATTGCATTTATTTGCGAAAATGAAAAAGCAGCAACAGGAAAATAACAAAAAGCACGCGCTGTTCGAGCGCGTGCTTTTTGCTATTATACAGAGAGTTCAATCTGCGCCTTTTTTAAATCAAATGCAAGGTTTTGTTTTAAGAGAGCTAAAAATGTTTTTCCGGCTGTACTTACGGTGTGAGACTGGTGCTTTAAAATGCCGATTGCAGGCCCCTCATGCAAGTCATGAATCGTTTTAACCACCACTTGATCTGGCGGAAGAGTTGCGCTTATTTGTGGAACAACGGCTACTCCTAAGTTTTCTTTTACAAAATGCTGAAGTGTGCTAATAGTACCTAACTGGACTTTAGCAGGCAGTTGGCCTGTTCGTTCAAAGATTAGCTGCTCAATTTTCTTTTGAACGGAAGATTGCCCAGCTGTAATCAGCGTTTCGTGTATTAAATCTTTTGCAAAGATTGTTTTTCTTTTTGTTAGAGCATGATTGAATGGTAGTAGCAGCACAAGTTTTTCCGTTAGTAATGCCTCAAATTCTATATCTCTGAACGATTCTGAGACAGTGCCAATCGCGAAATCAATTTCTTGATTGCGTATATGTTGATGAAGATGCTTTTCGTCTGCAACGAGTAAGCTAATTTCTGTGTTGGGATATCTTTTTTTAAATAATGAGAGAATGGAAGGCAGTCGACTGCTTGCTGTAGGCTCTGCAGCACCTATACGGATAGTGCCAGCTTCACCTGTTGAATAATCCTTTAAGGTGTTATTTAGATATTCATATTCCTTTAGTAAAATATTTGCCCGCTCGTAAAAGATTTTACCTGCTTCAGTAAGTTTTATGCTTTTTCCTCGTTCTAAAAGCTTAAATCCTAGTTCGGATTCCAACTTTTGAATGTGCAGTGTAATGGTAGGCTGAGAGTACTTTAAATATTCAGCGGCTAATTGAAAGCTTCCTAAACGAACAATGGTTTGAAACGTTTTAATAACGCGAAATTCCATCGAATTCCCTCCTTTTGCTATAAAACGATTGTGTTAATTTCTAATATTTTACCATAAAGCTAAGAATTAAAGTTTACAATTCCAATAAAAATACTAAGTATTAAAAAATATAAAGAAGTTATTTAGGTTTTTTAATAAAAATAAATGACATAATTAAATACGCACCTCATATGAGATGCGTATTTAATCACTGCTGTTGCTGTTCTCCGCCTGAATCAGATCCAGAGGAAGAAGAACCACCATCGTCGCTGCTTTGTTTTTGTCCACCTTGTGTTTCTTCAGCGGCTTTCAAAAGAATGTCTTGAATTTTAGATTGATAAAGAGGGCTATCAAACGTTTCGGTCATAATCTTTTGTAAATAAGTGCGATATTCTTTACTCTTTAAAACAGTCAGTACTTCTTTTTCCATAGCCGGATCCTTTAAAACATCTTGAAGCATTCCTTGATATTCAGGATCTTTCATCAGTTGTTTGATGACCGTCTTATTTTCTTTTTCCAAACTTTTAGCAAAGCTTTCAGCAAACTTCGGATCATCCATGGCTTTTTTCCAAAATTCCACGCCTTTATCTGAGACTAGGGTTTGAGAAATTGTATCTTTTATCGCGTTTTGATCCATTAAAATATCTTGTCTAACAGAAGGGTCTTTCATAATTGCCTCGACTGCTTTTTTTCCTTCATCTGTTTTTAAAATATCAACAACCATTTTCTTTGTTTGATCATAATCCATACCATTGTTCTCTTCATCTTGCGGTGCACAGGCTGTAGCTAAAAGCATACACATTCCTATATAAATGAGGAGCATGAGTCGCTTTTTCATAGTAATGAGCTCCTTTCCTAATATGCTTACGCTTAATATGAGATAATCAAGGTTTTTTATTCATAAAAGAGCTCTAGATTTTTCAAAACGTGATTGGTACAATTTATGAAAAGGTACAATTTTGTAACTTATGGGGGAGATGGAAGTGAATAGTCGAAACTGGGTTCGTCTATTTCTAACCACGTTAGCTGTCGGGGGTATAAGTACAGCTTTTGTTGGGTTTGCGGTGCGCTGGGGGGAATACGGTCACTTATTTCAACAAGGAAAGATAGGAGAAATTGTTGCTGTTTTAACATGGCTCGTAGGCGTAGGGTTTATTTTTAGTTTAATTAGCCAAATGGGGTTTTTTGCATATTTAACTATTCACCGATTTGGATTAGGAATTTTTAAATCTGTATCACTTTGGAAGTCGGTTCAAATTGTATTTGTTTTATTTGTATTATTTGACGTTGCTTATTTTCGTTATAAGTTCTTTCAACAACCGGGAGAAGGCATAGGCAAGTATATTTTGTTAAGCGTTTTCTTGTTAGCGGTGGGGTTGTTAGTGGCGTATGCAAAGAAAAAGCAGACAAATAAAGAGGCCTTTGTACCAGCGCTGTTTTTTATGATTGTTGTAACGACAATTGAATGGTTCCCAGCGCTGCGAACGAACGAAGAAAGCTGGCTTTACCTTATGTTGTTTCCACTTCTAATTTGTAATATGTATCAACTTCTTATTTTGCCGAAACTTCTTACGCACGCAAGAATAGCAAAAGCAGACAAATAGCATATTTGTCTGCTTTTGCTTTCCATATACAGTGCGAATAAATCTTAGCGGATATCTTTTACTTGGGTTTTTGAATTTGAAATTAATGTTGAAACACTTACGTTTGAGACTTTTTTATTTTGTAATGAATTCTTGATATATGGAACAGCCTTTGCTGTTTGTTGAGCGGAGTCAGACGCGTGCAGCAAGATAATATCTCCCCCGTCTAAAGGCTTTGTAACATTCGATACAATCTTTTCAACTCCTGGATTTGTCCAGTCTTTAGAGTCGATGCTCCAGTGAACAATAGTATATCCTATATCTGCTGTTAATTTTAAGATGTCTTTATTAAATTGCCCGTTAGGAGGACGAAGAAGGTGAACATCTTTAAGGCCTAGAGAATCAAAGACTTTCTTTGATTTTGCAAGATCCTGTCTAATCTCATTAGGTTTTAGGCTTGTATAGGAAGTATAGTCATAGCCCATTGTGCCAATTTCGTGCCCGTCTTTCTTAATGAGCTCTACAACATCTGGATGACGTTCAGCCCATGAAGCAGATAAAAAGAAAGTAGCATGTTCAATATGCTGTTTTTTCAGTTCATTTAGAATAGGAATAGCTCTTTCGTCTCCCCAGCTGATGTTAAATGTAAGAGCAACTTCGGAATTTTTATCATCCGCCTTATAAACAGCTCGTGGACCGTTATCTGTTGAAAACACAGGAAAGTGAAACGTCTGTTGAGCATAAAGAAAAAAGCTTGTAAAAAAAGCAGCAACTACGATAAGCATTGTTTGTTTGATTCTTTTGGCTCGAATAGTATAAAACATATTCATTTTGTCACCTCATTTAATAAGTAGTACTTGTCTAATTTGTATGCGTTTTGTCTACAATTAATAACAGGTAAGGAAAAGAACGACTGATTTTATTTTGATGTTTTGAGAATCAATGTCGCAAAAAGCAGGTGAATCAATGAAAATTTGTTTATTTAATCAAGTGGAGTGTTTAGAGTTAGAAGCACTGCTCAGAGAAGAAATGAAAAGAACAAACGTTGCTTTTCAACAAAGTTTGAATCATGTAGTTCTTGAACGAAACATTCAAGAGAAGTATCAAATCCTTTTAAAAATCTTGCTAAGATTCGGTGAAAACAGGGAAGTAAATAAGATTTTTTGATAAAACGAAAAAAACTTTTCAAAAGGTGTTGACTTTATATAGTACAGATGTTAAATTATTAAATGTCGCTGATGAGTGATTGGAAAGCAATCGCAATTCATCAGAAATGAAATATTAAAAAGTTGTTGACAAACGAAAGACAACTTGTTAATATAAAAAAGTCGCTC
>NZ_JAQMYN010000015.1:0-83739 GCF_028369225.1 Priestia sp. AB | reverse complement strand
GAAGGGCTTTACTAAGCGTATATAGCTTGTATTAACGCGGTAGCGATACTGAACTAGATACTGTTTAGGTAACAGAGTCGTGATTCTTTAGATACTATGTAGCTACTGCAGTAAGCTTGCCTGTCCAATCGAAAAATAAAAAATAGCCCTTACTGCAGTAGGTAAGGGGTAGATGGTTATGTAAGAAGTGATGGGTTTTTATAGGCTATGGATTGGTCTAGAGGCTTATTTTTTTCATGAAATGGACGAGAAATGAACGATGTTCCAACGACTAAAGTTAATGAGGGACGGTAGTTTTTCTTTTTTAATGAATGAATTTATATATATTAAGTAAACTACAAAAGAAGCGTGACTACTCCATTTTTGAATCACATCCTTTTTTTGTATGTACATTAGAAAAAACTTCTGCCCAAGCACCAGGAGTTTTTTCTGTTTTTAAGATAGCTGTTTTAGTTTATATAATAGTGATTCGCGAAACCAAATCAAAAAATAAAACCCAGCTTTCAAAACTGGGTCAGCTTAATTATCCAGTTTCATTAATAGTAAAGGAAAGTGTGCAAAAACCTGTCTTTTTCTACAAGATAACTTTACATAAGTCATTCCAATCTAAATATAGACTTTCTTTTTGTTCATTAAGCTGTATTTTACGACTAACTGGGTTTATTCTAATTCTTTACTCAAAGGTGAACATCTCAATTTTGGGTGTCCAAGGAATATAACTCTTAAACAAATCAAGCTTATATAGGCTTAACAAAGGAGAAGAATACATGATTACTTTTATTTTTTTTAGTCCGTTCCTTCTTTTTGGTTTATTTATGGTCATTGCCTATTTTCATTTAGATACATTAGCAACAGGAATGGTATTAATATTAATAGGATGGATTGTAGTCGCCCCTTTAATAGCTTTGTTAATAAATGAAAAAGAAAAATTTTGATATTATTTTTATTCTTTAATTCCGGTTTCCTTTATCTGCGTATCAATATTCACATGAACTTCTGCGTGAGGATAATTATCTTTCCATTGTTGTTCATTCCAACGTCTATTTTGACTTTTTGCTTGATCTCCTAGTCCCAGAGGGTCAATCCCTTCTCTTTGGAACCTTTTAATCATCCGTTGTGTTTTTTTCTCGAGATCCTGAGTTAATTTCTTTTCTATTCGTTTATAGCTATCCTCACTTTGTAAATTAAATTTAGGAGCCTCATTCACCATTCCTTGTAGCTTAATTCGAATCCATATAGTTGGATGAGTGGACCCCCCTGTTATGTGATAAGCAACTTTTGAACCAATCGCTTCAATATCTATGAATTGATTAGGCTTAACTCTCAATTCATATAGCCCTAATTTCACCTTCTCATTTAGAATTTTAAAAATAAAACAATCCTTAAAAGAAAGAGAATCAACATAATGATCATTCTTAAATAACGCCAATCCCTTTATTTGAATTTTATCTCCTTTTTGTTCGATGAAAGGGAGAAAGGGATCCATCCCTTTAGCATGATAAGCATAGAGAAAACTATGTAAATTGACTTCTGGAAAATTTCCTTTCATATTTTGTTCAAACAAATCGGACAGATATTTAGAGACAGATGTACTAATGGGATAGTTTCCGGCTAATAAGTTTTGTGTTTTTCCATCTGTCACGGCAAGATATAGTAGTTTTCCTACTGTAGCATCACGGTTTAAAGAATCCATATAAGAAAAAATCCCACGCTTAGCCAATTTATCCTCGTATAAAACTGTTTTAATTTTTCCACTTTGAATAGGTTTAGGGGATAGCCCTTGCATAGCCCTCCGATTATCTTTACTTGTATGAGCTTGGGTTGTAAGTGTTTCATTATGAACGGTTGTGCCAGCTTCGCTCCCTTGATACGTACTAGCAGAAGCCGTTACTTGAACAATATGTGGATTAACATAGTCATACCCAATTACCTCTACCATTTGAATGTCTTCAATAATATGAGGGGGGACACAAGCTGCTAATGTAATAATACATAATAGTAAGGATAGCCCCTTTTTTCTCATCCTTGTTTCCCCCTAACCTTGTAGAGGATAAGTTGAACCAAAAAAAGGAACGGGATATAGGCATAAAGGAAATAAAATCCTATTTCAGAGAAAACCACATTTAATTTCTCAATATGAGGATGGCTTGTTAATAAACTACAACTAAGGAAAACTATTAAGGCTAAAATTAGAAGAACCCTGCGTCTTTTAAAAGAAAATATCCTTTTCATCCCATAATTAGCCCCCCATAAACATATACACAAATTAGGAACAACCACAGCAACCCAAATCGCAATTCCTATATACTCAAAGCGCTCGACAATTGGGAATTCAACGATTTTCCATAATGATAATGTAGCCCAAATAGTGCTTTTTAATTGTTCTTCAGTAAAATACACAAATGCAACAATGGCAAAGGCTATATAAAATATAGTCGTGTAGAGTAAAGCATAATGTCCCCACCTTCTAGATTTATCGGGTTCTTTAAGAAACGGATAAAATAACAATAACAACTCAACCCCTAAGAACTCCATAGTGGTCGCCTTAGCTGACTGTAGTATCTGCATAGGAGAGTGAGTCATGAGGGGAAAAAAGTTATAAAAATGTGCATAATGTAAAGGGAAGTACAGCACTATTAAGAGGGGGAGGCTATAAACGACACTTAAAAAACAAAGCCCTGCCACAGTGCGAAAGCCTCCTACAATATAATAGCAAGCTAACAAAAGAAGAACTGCACAAAAAATCCAGGTAGAGAGTTGAGGGAAAACCCAAACCTGCACCACCTGTGTAAAAGATCGAAGAAATACAGTGGCTGCTAGAAGTACGTATAATATAAATAAAGTAGATAAAAATCCTCCTATCCATTTCCCGAAGATCTTTCGGTGGATAGAAATTAGATCTCCATTTCCTCTTTTTAGTAGTTCGTACATTAACCATAAAATCACTTGATTAGCTATTCCGGCCAGAATAATGGACATCCATGCATCATATCCAGCATTTTTAACAATCACACGTTGGAAACCTAAAATACCAACGCCAATTTGTACACTATGAATTAGAAAAAATGCAAAAAAAGGGGATACTTTCTCTGTGTCCTTTATCGTGATGTCCATATTCAATCTCCTTTCTTTTTATTGTTATTTTTCATTATCTTTTTTTTCCGTGACTTTTTCGGAGTAAAAGCGTTCAGGATCCTCTGTCCGTAGTTGAACAGGTCGTTTTCCTTGCCAATTAAATGGAAGTCGGAATAAAGCATCCTTTAAATCCATTAATCGCAACGGATAAACAGGTGTTAAGTAAGGGCGTCCCAAAGATGTTAACTGTAACAAATGAGCCAGAAAGAAAAGAAAACAGGTGGACACCCCTATAATTCCCCATAATTGAGCGAAAAAAAGAAAAGGAAAGCGAATGAGACGAATAGTATTACCCATTTGATAAATAGGTGTAGTAAATGAAGCTAATGCGGCTAATGCTACGAGAATAAGAAGAACATTACTTGTTAATCCCGCCTCAACGGAGGCTGTACCAATCACGATCCCACCTACGATACCGATTGTTTGACCAATTTTTGTAGGAAGGCGAGCTCCAGCTTCTCGTAATAATTCAATAGACAATTCTAAAATAATTACTTCGATAATAGGAGGAAAGGGGATATCCGTCCTTGAAGAAATAAGAGTTGCCAACAAGTCTGTCGGAATCATTTGATAATGATAGGTTAAAACTGCCACATATAAAGGTGTAATTGTCACTGAAAATGTAACAGCGCCCAAACGAATAAGCCTAAAGATTGATGCAATATGCCAAGGTAAAAAATAATCCTCAAATGCAGAAAAAAATTCAACTAAGGTAACGGGCATTGTTAGAACCATAGGAGATCCATCCACTAAAATAGCCAGTTTTCCTTCCGCAAGTATACTTGCAATTCGATCAGGTCTTTCGGTATCCACTACTTGAGGGAAAGGCGAATTGCTATTATCAGCCATCATTTGAGTAATGAATGAACTATCTGGAATTTGATCATATTCAATATCTTGAATACGCTGAATGGCAGTGTTGATATTCTCTTGATCAGCAATTCCGTCTATATAGAGGATGGAAACACGTGTTTTTGATAATTTACCTACTTTTATTTCTTTCACTGTTAGTTGAGGAATAGGCAATCTTTTACGAATTAAATTAATATTCGTATCTAGTGTCTCCACAAATGATTCTTTAGGTCCTACCACACTGAACTCTACTTCAGGAGGTGATACTTGTCTTGTTTCATTTGCTACACCCGATAAAAGAATTCCTTCTGAATCCTGTTCATATAGTTGAATGAAAATATAACCAGTCATAAGACTATCCTGAATTTCCTGAACGTTACTTGTGATGATTATATTTTCAATAGGTAGAATCCCTTTCATTTCTTGCAATAAGGTAAAAGAATGTTGGCTTAATGGAGATAATACACTTTGATGGATAAAGTCTGGATTTACCATTGTTTTTAAATAAGAAATCCAACAAGACGTTCCTTGAGAATCAAATTGAAAGCGACTAAAATCTTCAGAAGACGACAAGGTATTAAATAAGTCAGATAGACTATTCAATGGTTGTTTTTCTATAGATAATGTCTTTGTTTTTTTCTTTATCTGTTTCATCACATTATTCACCGCCACACTATTTCTATATCTGTCACCATAGTCAGGTTTTCTAGTTTGTTATCCATTGAACATTTTTTATACCTTGTTAGTATGAAGAGTTAAAGGAGATTTATACAAACTTTGGAAACAAAGGACATGTAAAATATCTGATTATCTAATTTCTACAGTATTCATCTCTTCTCTTAAATGCAATTCTCTTTTCAATGAGAATGAAATGGTTCGTTCATTTCAAAATTTAGCCTTATAAATTTTGAAGGTGTATAATATACCTTTAAAATTAGACAAAATGATAACGTATTAACATTATTCCAATTTTGAAAATCCTTTGCTGTGATGAGCATATGTGAAACGAACATCATTTAGCTCACTTAACCTCATTTTATCTTTTAATTCGAATACTTCATCGATAAAAACAAACAAATTCCCCAGGGAATCAACAAATTATATGAATCCTGTTTTCAGCCGTAGTAAAACAAGAATGTATTAAACAAATCGATAAGTTGTGTTATAATATCGCTGGGAATAATACGTGAATCATTTAATGTGTTCAACGTAGCAAAAAGCCACTTGTAGTCTACAAGTGGCTTTTACTTATCTACTCGAAGAACGACGGGAACTCTCGTTATGAACCGATATACATAGCGATAAGGCCTCACAAGGGAAAAATAGTTATGTTTAAACGATATAAGCCTCCATCAACGTTGATGGGGGCTTCTTTATGCTGTACGTGTTTTTTTATTTAAATCATAGAAAAAAAGAAGAATGGACGCCATTCTTCCTTTAGCCACGATTCTACAACTGTCTTAGAAACGTCCGCCGCCAAGTTGTTGCTCAGCCATTTGTACAAGACGCTTTGTAATTTCGCCACCTACAGATCCGTTTGCACGAGAAGTTGTATCAGGACCTAGGTTAACACCAAACTCACTAGCGATCTCATATTTCATTTGGTCAATTGCTTGTTGAGCACCATATACTAATAATTCATTTGTGTTGCTATTTTTATTGTTTGCCATTTTATCCAACTCCTTTATCGTTTGTAACGTTAACATGTGTAAAAGGAGAATCAGTTATTCATAAATAAAAAATTAATTTTAAAATATTATTTCCTTTATAAATTTGTATAGGAAACAGGAAAAAAGACTACCTGTTGAGAAAAATTGAACCTTTTTATTAAATGAAATCTACTGGTTATCGTTCCTAAAATAAAAAGAAACCTACTCCACAAAGGAGTAGGCTTAAAGAAATAGCTAAGATGACATTCAAAAACAATTTCTATTATACATTACCTCATTATATTGTTACCTTTTAGATGAATAATTTACATTTATTGATTTAAAAGGTAAATTATTTATATGAATCTAGAGAATATCTAAAATATCTTTTGTCGATAGTAAATTAAAGCTAAGGGAGATGGGGATTATAGGCCCTAACTATAAACAAATGATATTGAAGCATGAGTAGTGCTTTCACATCATTTATTACTTAGAATCACTTGGCTACCTCGTATCGTTGAGTTTCTTTCTTTTTAGAATCAGGTTTCAAACTAAAATAAAGTGCTATAAACATTAGAATTACTCCTGCTAAACGTTTTAAGTCAAAATGAATGACCGAATTCTCAAACCAACCAAAGTTATCAACAACCATACCAGTTGTTAATTGACCCACAATAACTAAAATAACGGCGGTGCTTACTCCAATTTTTGGAACAGAAAGGATTGTTAAAACAACATATCCTACTCCAAAAAATGCACATAGAAGCTGCCATGTAGGCACTTTAGATATAGCAATCATATCCATCTTTCCGAATAATACAACTACAATTCCCATTATTACAGCCCCAAAGAAGTAGTTAACCATTGCACTTTCTAATGAACCGGCTTTTTTTGCAAAAGCTGGATTAATGGCAGACTGAGCTCCTAAAACGGCACCTGATATAAGTGTAAGAATAACAATGATAATACCCATTACATACCTCTCCTTTTAATATACAAGGTATAGCGATAATGCTAATAATACGATCGCGATACCTTTGTTTTTACTGAATTTAATAGCAGAAGATCCAAACCAACCCTTATGTTCTATTAATGCACTCATAGCAATTTGACCAAAAAGAGCAGCGATAACTGCAAGGCCTACTCCAATAACTGGTACACTAATGACCAGCATTAAATTATAGAAACTACCTAAAGTGCCTCCAAGCAGTTTCCATTTTGGCACTTTAAATGTTTGACTTAGGTCTCCTTTACCAAAGAACAAGGTTATGAGTGTTACTGTCATAAACCCTATGGTGAACATATAAAATGTAGTTTCTATTTCTCCTATATTTTCTCCTAATGTTCCGCCGATTGCCCCCTCTATACTTAAAGAAGCGCCTGCTATAAAAGCTAACACATAATATAATACTTTCATGAATAATCTCCCTCCTAATAATATGCATGTGCATGCATGTATAAAGTGATGCCTTTTTAATATATTTCTTAAAAAATGTATTATTGTTTTCCACTAATGCTTATTTTTGTGTTCAGGTACACTTATCCAAAAGTGTTGAAGATTACTGATTAACCCCTCTCTTCCAAACTTCCCAGAACCTTGATTTTCTCCAAATACGTGTTTAAGAAAATCAAGAATATATTGTCTTCTAGATTCAATGTTATAGACTTTCTTATTATAAAGCCACTGTTCAATAGTGTTATAAACCCCTCGATTTATACCGTATTGACCTTGACAATATCTAAGAAAATGCAAATCAGTTTTATTAATAATTTTCTCTTTTATTTCGTTCATAGCTATACCCCCCTAACATCAGCACTTTTAGATTAGAACCTGAATTGTTTCTGTCTAAATATTTTTGCCCTCAGTAATCCAGCCTGGAATATAATGAAGCCATTCAAATTTCCATACTCCTTTCTCACGACGCAATCGACTTTCATAACGAGCACCAAAGATTTGAGCATCTAAGTTTTCTCTATTAGGATTGAATGGTACAACACGATAAATGTCCATTGTGGCAGTGCCTCCTGTAACCTTTACTTTGAAATTTGTAGCTGCATGTTGCATGTATGGTTGTCCTGAACGTAAAATTTTCAACATACTAACAATTTCTTTTCTTCCACTCATAGGACCAAACGGAGACATATCGGCTTTTGCATTCTCCGTAAATACGGTTGTTAATAAGCTAAAATCAGCCTGGTCCAGTGCCCATGAATAGCGAAGATATGTTTCAATTACCTGCTCTTCATCGGTACCTCTATCATCTGGATTGGGGAAAACTCTCCAAGGTGCATCTAACTCACTTAGAATTGTCGGAGCAACAGCTTTTGGGTGCCAAGCAACTATACCATCAGTCAACTTCCAATTCGTTACATAATTAAAATTGCCGTGCTGCCAATCAAGTTCAAAACGAAGGTGAGAAATTTTCCATCCCTCGGTGGTATGCAAATAGGTGTTAACAAAGTGTCCACCAAATAAAAAGGTGTCCAACTCTCCTTTTCCCATGTCGTTTGCAAAAACCCCCATCAGATACGCACTTTGTTGAGCTTGTTCTTTGGATGCAGCAACGTACGAATTCGTTATTTTAAATCGTGCTATCTCAATTTTAGTTCCTTCACGAGCTAAGCCATCTACGATTGCATCCACACCGTTAAATTCTCCTAAATTGCTGAAATTTGCCTTTGCATCAGGTATAAAGTAGCTTTTCACCGAAGAAAAATTATTTTCTTCAAGTGCTTTAGCAAATGTGAGAAAGATATCCTGAATCTCAGCACGGCTAGGTTTATGTTGGCCCGATGCGTTATTAGAGTGATCATTTACCATCATTGTATTTCTGCCTCCTGCTTATTTTCTTAAAAGGATTTTAACAGCAATTATTCTTTATTAGAATTCATGTGTTGGAAAATGAGGTAAGATTTCCTCACCAATTTCCTGAATCATTTCTTCCATTGGTCGTTTGGCAAAGTAAGGAACAAATACTAAGTGATTAACCCCTATTGCCTGGAATTTGTATAATAAGTCCAATAAATGAATTCGTCCTAAACGGAAACCTAGTGGTATTTGGGTTGGTTGTTCATCTGGATTTTCCGATAAATCGATATATAAAGTCTGTGTAAAAGGTTTAAATACCCCTGGACTTTTTCTTTCTGATAACTCACGATAAGTTTGAATTAAGGATGCTTGCTCTTGGATACCACGTGGATATTGAATCCAACCGTCTCCTTGGCTGGCAATCCATTCTATAGATTGCTGGCTAAACCCTGTTACCATTGTTGGAATAGTGGTGACAGGCTTAGGGATTAATCTCATACTGCTTCCATCCATTATTCCCGACTTAGACTCAATGGTTGGCTGTTCTTCCTTCAATAATCGATTAAGAAAATCAAAGCTCTGTTTAAACTGTTCTCCTCTTTTTTCTCTTTCTACACCTAAAGCAGTAAAATCTTTTTTTCGGTCTCCTGATGCAACGCCCATAATAAGTCGGTCAGGGAACAACTGGTCAATAGAGGTCGCTTCTTTTGCCACTCGAACCGGATGACGCAACGGGAGAACAACACTTGATGTTCCTAATGCGATATGATTTGTACGTGCAGCCAGATACGTTAAATAAATCCATAAATCATAAAGTTGCCCATGATCATTAGAATGTAAATCTTGCATTGTAACATCCCGAAGCCAAATCGCTGAAAATCCAAAACTTTCGATTTTACGAGCAAGATCTATCGTATTTTCCATTTTTGGAAGCTGGTTAGTCATTGGTTCAAAGGGCGTTAGAAAACCAAGTGTCATTTTGTTTTGTTGATACATTCGATTAAATCCTTTATGTCCTTTGAGACTCATATAATTAATTCCTCCTCTTGTATTACAAACTTTCACCAATAAAGCTTTCTAATTGCTTAATCGTTTCTTCATTTCTTCGATAATAGGTCCACTGGCCAATTCGCTGTGCTTCTAAAAGACCACTTTGTTGTAGTATTGATAAATATTGAGAAGTAGTTGACTGACCTAGTCCGACTTTATCTCGTATATCTCCGACACAAATTCCTCCTTGAAAATTATCTCCCTTATTGATATGGACTTGAGGTGGGAAATTTTTTTCCGGCTCTTTTAGCATCTGTAAAATTTTCAACCTAGTTGTATTAGATAAAGCTTTAAACATATCTATAAATTTTTCATCATTGACTACGTTTTGTTCTTTCATGATTTTTCCAATCTCCTTTTCTTTAGACAAGAAACCTTCTTTTTAGAAACCATGATTTATTTTACCATAATGCTTCAAAAGCCTATAAATAATCAGAAGAATTAATTACTCATTAACTGCTTCTTTTAAAAGGGTAAAGGAACGTTTTCGGCTTTCAAAATCGTAAATAGGAGTAATTGCCATAAGTTCGTCAATTTGAAACTTATTCGTTAGCTCCTTTACTTTTTGAGCCACTGTTTCTTTCGAGCCAATAATATACGTTTCTTTTACCGATTCTATTTCTCGTTTATCAGCTGGGTTTAACACATGTGCTAGTGCTTTTTCTGGATCAACGAGGCGTGTCAAATGTCCACGATGTAAATAAAAATTAAATCGTAATGCACTTTCCGCAATTTTTTCAGCTTCCTCATCAGTATCTGCCACAATCACTTTCATTGTCACGAGTACTTGTGGCTTATCTAAATATTGAGATGGCTTAAAGTTATCAATATATAACTTCAATGCCTGTTCCATTCCACCCGGCTGATAGTTAATAAATTGTGCGAATGCATATGGTAATCCTTTTTCTGCTGCTAAAAGGGCCGAAGAATTACTTGTTCCTAGTACCCATACATCCGGTTTTTTCACTACAATAGGTGTTGACTGTAAACCTCTTAAACGATGGTTATCTGGTAGTCTATCCTCTAGATATTCTAAGACTTCATCAATTTGTTCAGAAAACATATCTACATTTCTTCTAGCTCTTTCTCCTTGCAAAGCTATGGATGATAAGTGATGACCACCGGGTGCACGACCTAACCCCATATCTACCCGTCCTGGCGCCAGAGCACTCATAACTTTAAAGTTCTCTGCAACTTTGTATGCGCTATAGTGTGGTAACATAACCCCGCCGGTACCTACTTTTATAAAGTTTGTTTTAGCTAATAAATGACTTGCGAGGATTTCTGGAGAAGATCCTGCCAACGCATCTGTACTATGATGTTCTGACAACCAATAGCGATGGTAGCCCAACTCATCAACATGTTTTGCCAACTCTACGGATTGAGCAAAACCCTCTTCTGCTGAAAGCTCTTCTAATAGCTGTGTTTGATCCAATACACTGACTTTCATAATCACCCTCCTATATTTGTTAATCGAATTTATATCTATTAATCGGAATATGTAGATATACAGATGTTATACTCTCTTTTTTATATTGTCAATAAATATTTACTTCGTTCTTCTTTTTTCATAAAGAAGATTAGCTTTCATTTTTGTTGTTACATAAACCATATCAAACATTTTTTTGTTTTACATTCAATTAATTAGGACATAGCTTGTCATATAAATTCGATTTTTAGTATCTTGACTTAAACTTAGATAGCAATTCGCAATTATATTTTATTTTGGCTTTAATTTTCATGAAGAAATACGAGTGAAAATATATTCACTCGTATTTCTTTAAAACAATAGCTGCATTATGGCCTCCAAACCCAAATGAATTAGATAAACCAGTATTTATTTTCACTTGGCGAGCAATAGCTGGTACATAATCTAAATCGCATAATGGATCAGGATTTTCTAAGTTAATTGTTGGAGGAACGATGCCTTGTTTAAGGCTCATTGCTAAAGCAATTGCTTCAACTCCACCAGCTGCTCCTAGCATGTGACCAACCATAGATTTATTAGCTGTTATTGGAATCTTATAAGCTTGTTTTCCAAACAGTTGCTTAATAGCCTTGGTTTCAGAGATGTCACCCACCTTTGTACTTGTGGCATGAGCACTAATAACATCAATCTCTTCAAGGGATATGTTTGCATTTTTTAAAGCTGCTCTCATCGCAAGATAAGCACCCTTACCCTCTGGATGTGTAGCAACCATATGGTGTGCATCTGAACTTGCACCATACCCAATGACTTCTGCATGGATGTTTGCTCCTCTACGTAAAGCATGAGATAGAGATTCTAAGATTAGAATTCCAGCTCCTTCTGACATAACAAATCCATCACGGTCTTCATCGAAAGGACGGCTAGCTTGAGTAGGAGCATCATTTCTTGTTGATAATGCTGTAGCATTGCCAAAACTGGCTACTGATAAGTCGGTTATAGCAGCTTCTGTTCCACCCGCGAACACAACATCTACTTCTCCAGAACGAATGAGTCTAAAGGCTTCCCCGATAGCTGTATTCCCGATGGCACAAGCAGAAACAGGCGACATAGAAGGACCCATTGCATTCCACTTGATGCTAATTTGTGCTGCAGCAGCATTAGAAATCATACCCGGCACGAGAGTTGGACTGACTCTCCTTGGCCCTTTCTGTCTAAGTGCATCAATATTTTCAATTAAGGTTTCAATGCCGCCTATACCTGAACCTACGTATACGCCTAACCTTTCTGGATCTATATGATTGAGATCTAAATTAGAATCTGCCCAGGCTTGTTCAGCTGCAGCTATAGCAAATTGGGAAAAGCGATCTAAACGCCTTGCTTCTTTCTTTCCTAAAATTTCATCTGCATCAAAATCCCGAACAATTCCTGCAATTTTTGCCTTATGGTCAGTAATATCAAATGTATCTATAGAGGAGATGCCGGACTCTCCTTTAATTAGGTTGTTCCAAAATGTTCTGATGTTATTTCCTATAGGAGAGACTACTCCCATACCTGTAATCACAACTCTTTCCACTTTTCATCACTCCAAATCAATAATATACTTGTATTTTACAGTCCTTTTATCCTATTACAAGGGATTGTTTATCCTGGTATAACTACTACTAGGGTAAATTGTATGATGAGGAGTTTTAAAAATGAACGATAAAACTAGGCTTGAGGCCCTGTCTACATTCCTAAAAGCTAAACGTGCTCAAATTAAGCCAGAGTCTATTGGGTTACCAGCTGGAACCCGAAGAAGGACACCCGGATTACGACGAGAAGAAGTTGCACAATTAGCAGGGGTAAGTACCACTTGGTACACATGGTTAGAGCAAGGAAGAGATATAAAAGTTTCTTCTATTGTGCTTGATTGTATTTCTACAGCTCTACAACTAAATAGCGATGAAAGAGACTATTTATATGATCTAGCATTAGAAACAAAGTTAGAAATTGTTCATCCAAAAAAAGATCAATTAGAGCTTAGCCCTTCTCTAAAGCGAATACTAGCTGAATTAACCTATTGTCCGACTATCGTGACAGATCGCCATTGCCATATTGTAGGATGGAACCCCGCAGCAGCTCATGTTTTTCTAGATTTCGAACAAATTCCAAATGATCAAAGAAATCTAATTCAATTAGTGTTCGCCCGAAAAGAATTGAAAGCATTAGCTGTCAATTGGGAGCATTTTGCGAAAGGTTTTCTTGCTATTTTCCGTACCTATTATGGACACTATTTAGGTGATGAATGGTACAACCAGTTTATTAGTCAGATGAGTCATTTACATCCAGAATTCCAGGCCTTATGGAATGAAAGCCAAGTGAGTAAAGCTCCTGAAATGGTTATTGAATTTAGACATGCTAAAGCAGGGAAAATGTTATTTAATTTAACTTCTCTCCAAGTTCAAGGACATATGGATTTGCGATGTAGTATCTACACACCAGTAGAGGAAACAGATACAGAAAATAAATTAAAACGACTAATGAAAAGAGTTTCTATAGAGAAATTATAAAAAAATCTTATTATAGTAAACAGATTAAGATGACAATCTCTTACTTCTAGACTGTTTTTCCACTCAAAATAAAACCATTAAATTAAGGTTTTTGAGCAAATTAAACATATAGGAATCCCAATTCTTTATATTCCCTTAAGTATGTGTTTTTAGAAAAGCTACTCATCTGAGTAGCTCTTTTTTTAGAATCAAAGCCAATATTAAGTAGCTTACTTAACCTCATTTTATTTTTCAATTCGAATACTTTATCGATAAAAATAAACAAATTCCCCAGTAAATCAACAAATTGGTTCAATCCTGTTTCGGTTACACATTGCCCGTTCTTATAATATGTAAGGATTCAATCAACGTGAAATTAATTTGTTGCATTTGCTCTTCTGTTAAAAGAGTTGAGGTACTTCTACTTGCTTGTTTATGACTTCCTGTAATCCTATGTATCGCTCTGGCAGACCGGCGAATGGTTGTTACTTTTTCATTCCTCTGTTTGACATACTGCAGTACGTAAGGAGCAAGTAATGATGTAAGAGAAACTTGGCCTTTATTTTTTACACACATCACTATTAAAGATAAAGCTTAATTATCCTCCAATTTTACATGATTTCAATCTCCTTCCTTAAAATACTTGTTGCGCTGTAAAAAGTGGAATTACATGTTTCACTTCCTTGTTATAAAATATAGAAGGTTCGTATCATTCTTAATCATATATCTCAAATTTTTAGTCATATTAAGATCAAAAATTCATTAAACAGATGCACAAACTATGTTATAATAGCGATGGGAATAATACGTGAATTATCTAATGTGTTCAACGTAGTAAAAAGCCACTTGTAGTATACAAGTGGCTTTTACTTATTAGAAATCTATATACTTTTATTTACATTGATTAATTAAAGATAGAAAAAACACATATAGACGAGGTGTGAAAAATGATTAATCTATATACGACAACCAGCTGCGTTTCTTGCCGAAAAGCAAAGGCTTGGCTCGAGGAACATCAAATTGATTATATTGAGAGAAATCTATCGTATGAACCTATTACAGAAGATGAAATTAAAAATATTCTTAGTATGACAGAAAAGGGTACAGATGAAATTATTTCTACAAGGTCAAAGATCCCTCAAAAGTTAAATATAGAGATTGATGCACTGTCGTTACAGGGTCTGTATGATTTGATAAAGAGCCATCCTTTTATACTTAAGCGCCCTATTATTATACAAGATCGTAAAATACTGCAAATCGGATATAAAGAAGAAGAGATAAGAGCTTTTATTCCTCGGAAACTTCGTACTTTCAAGATGACAGAACAGGCAGTAGTAGGTGATCATTAGAGGTAATAGAAGAACGATTAACGGGTTCCTTAACTTCTAAAGTAGATTGTAATAAAATGCATCGGCAGTGTAGTAAGGTATATATTTCAGATTCTAAAAATGAGTAAACACAACTACATCTACATAAAAAGGAGAAGGGTTTTTACCCTTCTCCTTTTACTATATAATTCTCTATACTTAGATACTCTTCTTCATGCCGCATTCCCGACATTCGCGTAAGAAAATACCACCTTTTACAGAACTTTTGAAGTAAGATGAATTGCAGTTGTCACATCTGCCACTAACCTTATCCGGAAATTCAGCATAGTCATACACTTTAGTAAGATCTATTTCTTGCTCCTTTATTTCTTCCAGGTTAATCACTCTTTTCTATTTGACTTTTATTAGACTAACACAATTACGTCCATATAAAAGGGTTATGTTAAAATTACTCTGGTTTTTCCACTAGTTGCATCTGGAAAATTTGCGTTTCTTGGATACCTACTCTTTGGCATTCCTATTCAAACGATGCTCCTTCTAATCCTCTTTTACTGTGTCTCAACCATCCTAATTTATTTTAGTTAGCCACTATGTATTTAATTTGAGAAATCAAATACTTTCACCAATTATTTAAGTATAGTTTACTATTCTATAAGTTCTTATAGAAAAGGTGTAGGGATCTAAATTGAATTAAAAAAGAAAAATTAGTCTATTACGTAGCGCTTTAAAGGTTTTTTTGTTTTCGAAAAATTCTATTATATACTTGACTCTGTAAATACAGTGTAAGACCTTTCTAGCTTTACAGTTTAGATTTTTACATCCAAAATAGAAATTAAAAATACGGGTTGTAAAACGGAGGACATAATGTACAAAGTCGGGGTTATAGGGCCTACTTCATCTGTAGAACAAATTATTAATTTAGGTAAGGAATATGAGCTGGTTATAAACTTTATTGGTTACCCTTATAAAGATTTTAAGGATACTGAAAGTATCATTTTAGAATATGATCAATATGTGGATGTATGGCTTTTTTCTAGTCAAATTTCACATATGATTGCTGAGAACACTAACATTCCTGCAGAAAAGTTAATATATATTCAACATACTGAATCGGGAATTTATAAAAGTCTTTTACATATCGCCTACGATCAAGGAGAATTTTTAAACCAAGTAAGTATTGATGAGCTAACAACTTCTCATCTGCAACAAGCGTTGCAACAAATAAGTTTTAAACCTAGAGATATATACGTTAAAACTTTTGATGTGTACTCTACTACTGAAGAACTAATAGCTTTTCATACTGATTTGTGGGAAAACAAAAAAACAAAAGGGGCTTTAACTTGTTTCGAAGCTGTATATTTGAAGCTGAAAGAAAGAGGAATTCCTGCCTATCGAATCTCTACAACAGAGATGGAAATTAAACAGTCCTTAAAAATTCTTGCAGAAAAGACAAGAACCTTTTATTTTAAGGACACACAAATTGGTGTTCAGATTCTTGAAATAGATAACTTTGAAAAGCTTTCACAGAAAGCTAAGAATTCTTATAGTTTGCAATATCTAGAAATTAACCTAAAGGAGATTTTGCTTAGATTTTGTGAACGATTAAATGGTTCTTTATTAGAAAAAGGGAATGGCCGATATATTATCTTTAGCTCACGTGGGACAATTGAAAAGGAAATTGGAATGTTACGAGATACTATCTTTCAACTTGCAAACGAGTCTAATACTACGGTTAGTGTAGGTATAGGGTATGGGGAGACTGTGCACTCTGCAGAAATAAATGCTCAAAAAGCCATTCAGTTGTCAAAAGAGAAATCAGAATATGGAATAATTATTATCCAAGAAGATGGAAAGGTCGTCCAGTCTGTCGGTGAAGAAGATGAGTTAAGTTTTTCTTATCGTATTAATGACAAAGATCTTTTAAGCAAATTAAAAAAAGCTAAAATTAGTGTGAAAAATTATAATAAACTATATGCCTTAGTTAAAAGAATGAGTTCAAGTGATTTTACTATTAAAGACTTATCAAGCCAGCTTTATTGGGATGAAAGTAATGCAAGACGCATCGTTGTCAGTTTATGCGAGGTAGACCTAGCAGAATGTATAGGAGAAGAATCTTATACTTCTCGTGGCAGACCAAGTAAAATCTATCGGCTAAAATAACCATCCACTATGTGATGGTTATTTTTTATCCGCAAAAATATATTGAAAATTTTTAATAATTAGAATAGAATCTATTTAAGGTAATTACCTGTTATTAACCTTAAAATAGCAATATTCATTTATAAATAGACAACTATTAATTTGTAGCACGGGTTTCTAACAATTAAGTATCTACACATAGCTTTAAGAAAGAGGGAATCTTATGAATGAGGAACAGTATCTGAAAAAGAAAATAGGTTTTTGGTCACTTACTGCATTATCTTTAGGAGGAATTATAGGATCGAGTTGGCTTTTTGGTGCTTGGCAGACTGCAAAACTAGCTGGACCGGCTGCTATTATGTCCTGGGGTATTGGCGGATTTGTAATCACCTTAATAGCTCTTGTGTATGCTGAACTAGGTAGTGTGAAACCTGAATCTGGAGGTTTGGGACGCTATCCTCTTTATTCTCATGGAAAAATGCTCGCTACCGTAACCAGCTTCTCCATTTGGTTGGGATATTGTGCTACTGCACCTGTAGAATCCGCGGGGGTCATTCAATATGCTAACCAATTTTGGCCTGGACTATATGATGCAGCTAAAGAGCAGTTAACTACAGCTGGAATAATAGCCTCAACAGTCTTAATGGTATTCTTTGTTGTTGTCAATTATTTTGGAGTAAAGTTATTCGCAGTAACTAATACAATTATTACTGCCATTAAGTTTATAGTCCCTGTCCTCACAATTATTGCTTTCTTTATGACTGGATTTCATTCAGAAAATTACACAAGTCATGGTTTTGCTCCTAACGGTTATAGCGCCGGACTAAGTGCTATATTAACCAGTGGAATATTTTTTGCTTATACAGGGTTTGGAAATGTAGTCATGATGAGTGGTGAAGTAGTTAGACCCAAGCGTAACATCCCACTAGCATTAATTACATCATTAGTTGTCTCAACAATTCTATATACATTACTTCAAATCGTCTTTATTGGAGCTGTTCCTTCAGAGATGTTAAGTAATGGGTGGAGTGGTATTAAGTTTGACTCCCCATTTGCTAATTTAGCTCTTATGGCGAATATGGTATGGCTTTCTTGGATTATTACAGCTGATGCTATGATTTCTCCAACAGGTTCTGCGCTTACTTATACGGCTGGAACCTCAAGACACGTCTTTGGAATGGCGAAAAGTGGCTTTATACCATCCTATTTTGCAACAGTAAATAAACGATTTGGCGTTCCCACACGTGCTCTCGCCCTTAATTTTATTATTGGTTTACTTTTCTTATTTCCGTTAAAAAGTTGGTCTGCAATTGTAGCGATCGTAGGAGCCATTGGTATCTTCAAATACGCTTCGGCTTGTGTAACAGTAATGGTTTTCCGCAGGGTTGGGTTGTCGCAAAATAAAGGAATTCCCGGAATGCACATTATTGCTCCATTAGCATTTGTATTTGCAACATTACTCATTTACTGGACGAACTGGAGTAGAGTTCAGCTTGCTATTTGGGGATTAGTTATCGGAGTTGCATGGTACCTAGTTGTTCATATAATCAATAAAAATAGTTCAATAGAGATTATAGGTGGTATATACCTAGTCATTTATATTCTTATGCTTGTCTTAATATCGTCAATTGGAAACTTCGGTGGTAGTGGCCTTATTCCTGAACCATTTATGTCCTTGATAGTAGCTGTATTAGGCGGATGTTTTTATTACGTTGCTGTATACAATGGCGTATGGTACATGCGGAAAAAAGGGAACATTAAGGAATTACAAGATGAGATAACAAATGCATCATAAGAACATTTCTGTTTATAGGAAAAACAATACGCAGCCCAAAAACTATATAAAAGGAGGATTATTATGAAACTCTGGGGAGGACGTTTTAGAAAAGAAGAAAATAAACTTATGGAAGACTTTAATAGCTCTCTTCAAGTTGATAAGCGACTTTATTCTGAAGATATTAAAGGTAGCATTGCACATGTGAAAATGCTTGTGAAGTGTCAATTGTTGACTGAAGAAGAAGGGGAAAATATTACAAAAGGTCTCATCTCTATTTTAGAAGATATCGAAAATAAAAAGTTGATCATTGAAGGTGAGTTTGAAGATATTCATAGTTTTGTAGAAACTAATTTGACGGAACGAATAGGCGAAACAGCGAAGAAACTTCATACAGCGAGAAGTAGAAATGACCAAGTTGCATTAGATGTTCGATTATACGCTAAAAACAAGGCTGAAGAAGTTCTCAAATACATTAATGAACTTCAAACCAACATAGAAAACAAGGCTGAAGAAAACAATGTTATTATGCCAGGTTATACTCATTTACAAAGAGCCCAAGTAGTCACTTTTCAACATCATCTAATGGCGTATTATAACATGCTCAATCGGGATAAAAAAAGAATTATTAATGCTCTTGAAATTTTGGATGAAAGTCCACTTGGTTGCGGAGCTCTAGCAGGTACAACTCATACCATTGACAGAGAAATAACAGCAAAAGACTTAGGTTTTTCTAAGCCAGTCGATAATTTTTTAGATGGTGTCAGTGATCGAGATTACCTTATTGAATTAATGTCTGCTTTCTCTATTATCATGATGCATTTAAGTAGATTAAGTGAAGAATTAATTCTTTGGAGTAGTCAAGAATTCAAGTTTATCACCATTGATGATGCTTACTCAACTGGTAGTAGTATCATGCCTCAAAAGAAGAATCCTGATGCAGCAGAATTAACAAGAGGGAAAACAGGAAGAGTATATGGATCCCTTATGTCACTTTTAACAACAATGAAGGGTTTACCATTAGCTTATAATAAAGATTTACAAGAAGATAAAGAAGTCTTTTTTGACTCTTTAGATACAACATTAGCTTGTTTACAAATTATGTCTAATATGATTTCCACACTAGAAATAAATAGTGAAAATATGAAGAAAGCTGTGAAAGAAGGCTTTCTCAATGCAACTGAGGTCGCTGACTATTTAGTGAGTAAAGGCGTTGCCTTTAGAGATGCGCATAGTATCGTGGGTTCCATTGTAATTTATTGTGAAGATCGTAAAAAAGCCATCGAAGAATTAACTTTAGAGGAATTAAGTAGTTTGAGTTCAATTATAGAGGAAGATATTTACGAATTTATCGATTATGAGAATATATTACGTAAAGGTATCAAGATTGCCTTATTAAAATAATATAGTATCTAATTAGCGTAGCAAAGAACCACTTGTGTGAAACAAGTGGTTCTTTAATTTTACAGAATTGTTGAAGTAAGCTAAATGGTGGTCGTCACATCGACCACTTACCTTATTAGGAAATTTAGTGTAATCATACACTCTATCAAGATAGATTGCTTACTCTTTTATTTCTTCCAGGTTGATCACTCTTTTCTGTTTACTCTTATTAAAACAGCTTTCTTGAATTTCATTAATTATCATTAAAGTGATAGCACAGCTGGATAACGCCAGAAGAAAACGTTTTTGTATTAACCAATTTAAGGTTTAACCTTTGTTTTATGTCAATAAATAAAGGTTTTCCACTTCCCAAAACAACAGGATGAACCGATAATCTAAATTCATCTACAAGCCCTAAATTTATAAAATTTGTAATAAGACTTGCTCCACCATATAGCAAGATATCTTTTCCAGGCTTTTTCTTTAATTTATTTACTTCTTCCAAAATATTATCATTTATATATATTTCTTTATGATCAGCCCTTTTTTGTGTCCTAGAAAAAACATACTTTTCTTTGCTGTGAACTAATTCCCACATTTCTTTTTCAGTATCAGAATCTCCAGTTTCCGGAGTGTATTCTCCCCATAATTCGTAGCTTTTTCTTCCATATAAAATAGTATCAATTTGATTCAAGAAATGAGTAAACTCCATATCAGGATCCATGATACACCAGTCAATTTCTCCGTTTGGCCCTTCAATAAATCCATCTAAAGTAACTGCTAAATCTAAAATTACTCTTCTAGACCTTATGTTAATGGACATAAAAATTCCTCCCTTTAATCATTTCTCTTGTAATAATTTTTACAACTGCTAATATTTCACGCCATATGCTTCTCAATGTAAAGCTACCGATCTCATTTAACTAACACCCTAGTTAGTCGAAGAAAGAAAAGCGAAGTATCTTCATATAAAAAAGTTTTGCGTAAACAAATGTATAAATAATTCAACTAATCTTAACTTTACACGAATCGAGCATCAATTAACTCACTTAATCTCATTTTATTCTTTAACTCAAATACTTCATCTATGAAAATAAATTGATCCCCCAGGGAATCAACAAATTGAATGAATCCTGTTTCGGTCATACGTTGCCCATTCTTATAATATGTAAGGTATACTTGTTTATTTGTATGTAGTGCTTCAATCAATGTGAAATTGATTTGTTCCATTTGCTCTTCTGTTAAAAGAGGTTGAGTTACTTCTAGTTGCTTGTTTAAGACCTCCTGTAATCCTATGTATTGCTCTGGCATACTGGCGAAAGGCCGCCATTTTTTCATTCCTCTATAGTGGTCCATGGTATCTCCTCCCTTAGGCTTTGTGACCTCCTATAAGACCATTTCGATAACGAGCTGTTGAGTGATCCAGATAGCTTGAAGCCCGTAGCACACTATTCTTCCCATAACGCAGCCGAATTTCATCTATCGTTTTAGCAAGAGCATAGGCTCTTTCACGCTGATCAATGTCCTCGAATAAGCTCATTTGCTCCTCTTCCAGAATGCTGGTGTTTGATAATGAAATGCCAATGGAGCGAATCGGCATTCCACTATCAAACGTATGTAAAATGGTTAAACAATATGGAAAGATATCTTGGCTTAAGTTTGAAGCTCGCCCCATTCTCTTTTGTCTGGAGAAGCCTCCACCTGTTTGTTTGCTGTAGCCAATGGATAAATGAACCGTTTGTGCTACCACTTGATGCATCCGCAAGCGAAAGCACACGTCATCCAATAGCTCCAACAGCAATAATTCCACTTCTTTTCGGCTTTTATAATCTCGAAAGAGAATCTGACTTTTTCCAAAGGAACGGGAACTAGGGATGTACACATCGGAAATACGACTAAAATCTATCCCATTCGCATGTTGGTGAAGTTCCTGCCCCATGATGCCAAATTCTTTTTGTAACATCTCTTTTGAAGAAAGAGCGAGTTCTTTTATGGTATGGATGCCTAGACGGTTTAAGCGTCTTTCTGTAGCTGATGAGATTCCCCAAAAATCCTTCATTGGATGAATCGACCACAACTTAAAGGGAATATCCTCATATCGCCAATATGCAACCCCTGTTGGGTTTTGCTTCGCTTCATGATCTAGGCTGACTTTAGCTAATAAGAGATTAGGACCGATTCCTGCGGTAGCTGTCAGTCTTGTTTTGCGATAGATCTCATTAAGTATTCGATGTGCTAGCTCCTCTGGTGTTCGAGCAAATAAATGCAAAGAAGCTGTCGCATCAATAAACAACTCATCAATGCTATACGCATGAAAATCTTCAGGAGCAACATACTGTAACACCAAACTAGAAATATAGTTCGAAGCCTTGATATATCTCTCCATGGATGGATTCACCACATGGATATCTTTCCTTTTAGGAATTTCAAAGAGGCGACTTCCTGTTTTGATCCCTTCTTTCTTTAATAAGGGTGTGGCAGCTAACACAACAGATCCCGACCGTTTGACATCTCCTACAACCGCAAGCCTTGTTTTCAACGGATTTAATCCCCGTATAACAGAGGAAACCGAAGCAAAAAAACTCTTCATATCTATGCAAATAATGACTCTGTTTGGTAGCTGCCCATAATCCATTGGAATAACTCCTCAATAAAGAACGTTTGTTCTTTATTCAATGGAATCTTTTCCCGATTATTGCTATTGCCTCTACTTCATCTTTCTACATTTATAATTTAGATGTCATTTACATACTCACACGTATCACGTTTTAAATAGAAATCCACTGGGTACATGATATACACAATAAGGATGGAATTAAATGTGAAAAGAAGTTTTCGTTTAATTAAAATTTAGGGAGATGGGAAAATGAGAATGAGAAAACGAGTTGCAGGAACTTTTTATTCGGAGCAAGAAGCGATACGTGCAATTAAGGGGTTAAAACGTCAGGGATATCGTGAAACAGATATATTGGTAGTAGCAAAAGATAGAAGTAACACGCTGCAGTTAGGAGCCGAAACAAATGTAATGGTAGAAGCCGGAACGCCAGCTGTAAGTTCGTTGGCAGGTGTAATGATGGATAACTTTCTTACCATGATGACAGGTGGAATGGCTACTACTACACAAGCTGATGGTCTAACTTCAAAACTTGTTAGAATGGGTATTCAAAGTTTTACTGCAAAACAGTGTGAAATGGATGTAGAGGAAGGGAAAATCCTTGTCCTAATTGATGTGGATGAAACTCAAACAATCCCTTCGTATACTAAGGTTAGAGAGTCGCCATACGAGACAGAGGAGCATAGGTCAGTACAACTTCGTGAAGAGCAACTCGATGTAAGGAAAGAACGTGTTCAAACTGGGGAAGTACAACTTCGTAAGGAAATTGTAGAAGAACTACGAACTATCCAGGTTCCGGTTATACGCGAGGAAGTCTACGTAGAACGTCGTCCGGTCATAGACGGTCAGTATGATGGTAGCCCATTGGCAGAGAACGAGATCATTCGTATTCCTATTATGGAGGAGCGAATTGAAGTAATCAAGAAACCTGTAGTTGTGGAAGAAGTGATCATTGGTAAGCGTAAAATTCAAGAGATTAAAGAGATGAAGGATACTGTCCGAAAGGAAGAAGCACAAATTGAACAGTCAGAGCTTCCTGTGGTTCCTGAACTTGCTGACTCTGAAATCTATCAAAATATGGATAATCACGTAGATCAAAGTTATCAAGAAGTTGCTGCTGCAATTGCTTCTGATACTCCAAAAGAGGAAAAAGTTAAACTTTCAACCAACAAGAAACAAGAAGCTCAACTTAAAGTGACAACTTCTCCTGTTATCAAAGAGATTGAAGAGGTTACAGCCTCAGTAAACAATCAGAAACCAGAAAGTCAAAGTGAAGATACGGATATTACGACTTCTGAAAAAGGGAAAAACAATGACAAATCAACAAACAAGCAAAAGAAATAAGTAAGTCTCTTCTACGATTTAATAGAGGGAATAGTTGAGGAGGTTTAAGGAAGGGCTGCCTAGCTGTATTGGCAGCTTTTTTTATTTCCCTTTTATATAATCCATCGACTTTCCATGTGTAGGAAAAAGCCACTTGTATAATGATAAGTGGCTTTTTTACTGTGTTTGTTCTAGTTATTGTATTATTAATGCTAGGCTTTTTATACGCTAGTAATTTCTATTTCTTCAATATTTGGCAGTGCTTCGATTGCTCCTATCTTTGTACATACCAGTGCTCCAACCCGGTTTGCAAATGCAATAATGTCGAGTAACTGCTCGAAATCATTTTCAATGGACTTGATATTCCGTGTATTAGCTAATTTGAATAAAGTTGCACCTACAAAAGCATCTCCAGCTCCCGTAGAGTCAATGGACTTGATAGGAATACTTTGTACTAGTTCTTTTTTTCTACTATTAGATATGAATGTTCCCCTTTTTCCAAGTGTAACTGCTACAATTTTGGCACCCATTTTATGGAGGGTATCCGCACCTACTTCATGATTCTTAACGCCTGTGATTATCTCTAATTCTTCCTCACTTACTTTCACAAAATCACTTAAAGCAATAGCTTTCTTTGCGATTGAGATGAAGTCAATTAATCTTCCTTTCCATAAATCACTTCGATAGTTAGGATCAAAAGAAATAAATTTTCCGTCCTCTCTAGCACTAGATATAAGGCTTAAATAAGTTTCACGGAATGGAGAAGTTAACATAGCTGTGGCTGAACCAAAATGAAGGATTTTAGCTTTATTTATTTCATTTAGGTCAATGTCATCCATTGTCATTAAAGCGTCAGCTCCCCTATGGAACACAAAGTCTCGCTCGCCATTTTCTTGCAGTGACACAAAGGCTAGAGTAGTTGCCGTTTTCTCATCCCAAGCAAGCATAGAAGTATCTACGTTTAATGAATTTAAGATTTCTTCTAAAAAGTAACCGAATGGGTCCCTGCCTACTTTACCACTAAATGATGCATCCCCCCCGAGTTTGGCTATGGTTGCGCATACATTTGCTGGTGCTCCGCCGGCACTTTTTAAAAATTGGCGTCCTTCTATTAAATTAGAATTAATATTGCTACAAAAGAAATCAATTAATAATTCTCCCACACAAACAATTGGAGCATTTTCGTTTACTTTATTTTGCATTTATATCACACTCATTTACTTAATTTTAAAACTGAATTAACTACTTAGATTTTTTCTCTAAATCCAAAATCATTTTCTTGTATGTTTTTTCAGTTAAGGGATAAAAACATATTATTAATACAGAAAGTAAAATGAAAATTCCTGGTACTAACGCATTCATATTTTTAATAGCATTTAGGGAAGTTACGGTTTGTTCTGCATTAGCTACATAACCTGCTATGCCTAAATAGATAGCTGAAAATGATCCTGCAAGTGCAACCCCTAACTTATTAGTAAAACTCATTAAGGAGATAACAACGCCATCTGCTCGAACTCCAGTTTTCCATTCAGCATAATCTACACAATCGGCAACCATCCCCCAAGCTAGTGTGTTTAGTGGTGTGGTAAAAAATCCCGAAGCAAAGAGCCAAAATAAAATTAAAGCAACTGAATTAAAAGAAGTAAATTGGAGTCCTATATATGAAATAAGAGATATTGTAGCTGATACAATCATTACACTCTTTCTACCCCATTTATCAGAGAATAAAGGAATGAATAAATTACTAATTAGTGCAGCTCCAAAAAATAAAACAGTGCCCCAAAATACTAATTCCTTTTGATGAACATTGTAAGTAAAATAGTAAACCATTGTACTAAGTTTAATATTAAAACCGATAGCAAATGCCAAGAAAGACGAAGCTAATACTAGTAGTGGCTTGTTTTTAAACAAAACAGATAAAGTTACTTTAAGTCCATGTTTTTTGCTCTTTTTAGGAGCAATACGCTCGCGTACTGTAAAGAAGCTAAATAGATTTAAGATTATACTTACAATAGCATAAACTAGCGCAGTCATCTGAAACCCAAATTCTTGGTTTTCTCCTCCAATAACTGTTACAAGAGGGGTTGCGCATGAAATAGAGAGGAGTATTCCCACATAAACCAATATCATACGAGTAGTTGTTAAAACTGTACGCTCCTGAACATTGTTAGTAATTCTTCCTGTTAAGCTATTAACTGGAATCGTTTGCATACTAAATGTCATCCCTAGTAAGATGTAGGTAATATACATGTATATAATATTCCCAGTTGATCCTAAGTGAGGATTAGTGAAACATAGGATAGTGAATAATGCAAAAGGAAGTGAAACCCATAACAAATATGGTCTTGCCTTTCCCCAACGTGTATTAGTTTTGTCTAAAATAACTCCCATTATAGGATCGCAAATAGCATCCAAAACTCTTACTACTAAAAACAATGTCGCAACAACTGCAGGATGGATACCTCCAACATCAGTATAATAAAAAAGTAGATAGGCATTAACGAATTGAAAAACAATATTATATGCCATGTCTCCCGAACCATATCCAAACCGTTCTAACCAGGATAATCTAGTAATAGAATTAGATTTATCTTTATTTGCAGCCTCTAATATTTGTGATTGTTCTGCGTTTAACATAAGTAATACCCCCAGAATGCGTTTTCAAAAAATATGCTGAGAAAGATAGTAGAAAGTCCGTATTATCAACATTAATCTTAAAGAAAAAACAGATGCGGTCTAGTTGCAATTGTTCTATTTTAAATCCGCATCTGAAAATTAAAAGTTTAAGAATCTTGTTATAAATACTAACTAGAACCTAGCTTGCAAGTCTAATGTATTTTATTCATTTGGATACACTATAACTTTTAAACATTCGTTTTTAAAATTCAGTGCTCTCTCCATCGCTTCACGTGTGTCAGCTAACGCATATTTATCTGTTACAAGGTTCTTAGTATCAATTGCACCAGACTCGAGAAACTTAATTCCTTTCGGATAAGTGTTTGCATAACGGAAGATACCATGTATATCAATCTCATTATCAGCAATAAATGGTACATCGAGTGGAATTTCGCTTTGAGAAGGTAAACCTACGATTGCTAACTTTCCACCACGACGAACTGAAGCAAGTGAAGATTGTAATGCTTTTGGATTCCCTGCTGTCTCCCATGCAACGTCAACGCCTACGTTTTCAGTAATATTTTTAATTTCATTAAGAGGATCTTTCTCCCTAATATTAATAACGTGAGTTGCCCCCATTCGTTTTGCTGCCTCAAGACGCAATGGCTCCAAGTCTGTTACTATTATTGTACTTGCTCCATATGCTTTTGCGGCTGCCACAGCCATTAGACCGACCGGTCCCATCCCCATAATAGCAATTGTTGATCCAGGCTGAAGCTTTGTTCTCGTCGCTGCATGAATGCCAACAGAAAATGGCTCTATTAAGGCAGCATCTTCATAGGAAAGGGTATCTGGGATTAAAAAGACAAAATCCTGACGCGTTTTTATATATTGAACAAAGGCTCCATCAACCGGTGGCGTTGCCAAAAATTGAACATCTGGACAAAGGTTATATCTTCCCTCTTTGCAGGCTTCACAATGTCCACAAGTTACTCCTGGTTCAACGGCTACGCGGTCACCTACTTTAAGTCTTTCAACAGATGGTCCAATAGCTACAATCTCACCTGAGCACTCATGTCCAAGAATAAACGGTTTCTCTACTTTGTACTTACCAATTCTACCATGGGTATAATAATGTAAGTCTGAGCCACAAATCCCTACAGCCATTACTTTAATTAAAACTTCATTATCATCAATTTGTGGTATAGGTAAGGTTTCAATACTAATTTCTCTTGTGCCATGCATGACAGCTGCTTTCATGGTTTTAGGTAAGTTGTTATTCATCAATAATTTTCCTTTCTTTAATAGAACTTGTATATAAATCCATAACGTAAAAATTAGTATGGATTTATTTTCAACTCATAAATCTCTAATGTACTTGACTGTACCTTAAACATATTTCTATTATTATGTAAGTGCATACATTATAGAGTTTGTTATTACATGAGCTAATTTTACCTGTTAACATCATGTTATCAACAGCTTTTTGTGCTGTATAAAAGTACAGTAGTACTGTACTTTTCTTTTTATATACAAAAAAAGATATAGCTTTAAAATAAAGCTAATAGGAGGTGTAAAATTCTTATGGCTGAAATTGAAAATCAGAAAAAGTTTGCGGAACTGTTATCTTTGGGTGTTAAGGAACTAAAACTTCATCCTGATTATAAAATTAAAAGAAAAAAGGGCAAAGATAGTTCACTAGGACAATCTTATATAGCTAATATTGCCAATGAATTAGGTGTATCTTCCAATACAATTAAAAGTTGGATAGGTCAGATGGGATTAAAATATATCCCTGGTCGTATTGATGATGGAAAGCTCTTCGGCATCATATGGATAATACTAAAAAAAACGGATTTAGATATAAGTTGGTTCTCAAAACTAATGGAAACAACTTCTATACCTATACTTAAACCTGCATTACCTGCTTGGGTGTCTTCGTGTCTAGAAAAGGCAAAAATATTAGGAGCAGACAACTCATTTGGTACACCTCTTGATAAAGATATTGAGAAAGTAGTTAAAAAAATATTTCATAGTAAACTTCAGACTGAAGATGCTACTTCAAAGGAGCATTCTACAATACATAACCTACCAACACGCTGGTCAGGAGTTTTTATTGGAAGACACTTTGACTTAGAGGCAATTCGTCAGTGGATAATTTCTCCTTCCCCATTATGCTTAATTTCTGGATGGGCTGGTATTGGCAAAACAACTATTGCCCTTGAAGTGGCATATGCATGTGTTCAGGAGCATTACAAGGAAGCAGAAAATCTTGTAATGGATTGGCCAAACCTCAGTTCTATAATATGGTTTAGTGCTGATTGGAAGGGACTAACATTTAGTGATTTTCTAAATACAATTGCTTACCAACTTGGACGGATAGAACAAATCAACCGATCAATTGATGAGAAACGTTTTGTAGTTCGTAATGCATTAGCTAATTATGCAAAAGAAGAGTCCGTATTACTTGTTATAGATAGCGTTGATACAGCTGAAAGTGAGATTTATGAATTTATTACTAACCTTCCTCAAGGCGTTAAAGTATTACTCACATCTCGTGAAAATCTACAACAAAGGTATAGAAATAACTTCAGGGATATAGTAACCATTCAGCTAAAGGGCCTGGAAAATAGTGATGCTCTTAACTATCTTTCTTATGAAGTACAACAACATATGAAAATGTCTAATTCTTCAACTAAACAAGAACAAATGGAACAGTTATTAAATAGCCCTCGTGAAATTCACGAAGAGCTAATTTCGGCTACTGCTGGAAATCCTAAAGCTATTGCGCTTAGTATAGCTTACATTGCAGATGATGACATTCCTGCCCAGCAACTTATTCAGGAACTAGGCAAAGCAGGTTACTCACTGTTGGAATTATTTGATTTTCTTTTTGGACGCACGTGGGACCGATGCAATGAGGACACTTTACATCTATGGAAAGTGTTATGTTTCTTCAGTAAACCCCCTGATAAAGAGAGTTGGGCAACAGTGGCTGGACTAGACGACCGAAGATTCCATTATGCTGTTGATCAAATGAAACTATTTGCACTTATCCAAGGAGAACGTATAGAAGAAAAAATTCATTATTTAGGGCACCAAACCGTAGTAACGTATGGTGAACAACGATTGTTAGAAGATAAACAGTTTGAAAACGTAGCACGTAAGCGTTGGAGCCAATACTATCTCCATTATTTAGACAACTATTTAAAACGAGACCTTCCTGATTCTATTTATTGGAGCTATTTGCTTGGTCGTGATTTGGAGGAAATAAAAAAAGAATGGCCTAATATACTTAAGGTTCTAAAATGGGCAAACCAAACCGAGCAAAAAGAGCTTTTGATTGAACTTGTAATTCGTATAAGTCATTTTTTAAGTCGAATCAATTTACCTTTAAGGATTAAATATGGAATAATAGCAGCTGATTATGCAAAACAACTTAGAGAGCATACCCATGAAGCATTTTTCCGAATCGACACATTAGGATGGGCCCTGATGGAAACCAATAACCTAGATGGTTCCCTCCTACAAATAGAATCAGGGTTAAAGATACTAGATGAATTAAGCTCAGATAGTTCTGATATTTATGATTTGAAAGCTTGGGGACTTGCCTTAAAAGCAAGGCTTTTTTTAAAGAAAAATAACCCTGATAAAGCAGAGCCTATTCTTGAAGGTGTTAGAGAAACCTCTACTACACCAGTCATTCAACATAGAATTTCATTAGTTCGTGGTGATTTATCCCTACTTTACAAAAATTATGGGGAAGCAATCCAATTATATGAAGCAGCCAATAAAGTCAGTTTAATATATGGAGGAGAAAAAACCATTGAAGCTTACTTCAATTTAGGAGTAGCTTATGTTATTTGTGATAAGTTTGAGGAAGCAGAAAAATGCTTTAATAGCCTTCTTTATCATAAAGATAAAGCTAACCAAATTGAACTAATATACTACAACTATGGAATGGCCCAATTGCTATTGCGAAAAGGAGAACATATAGAAGCTTTACAATCTAATCGAAAAGCTCTAAATCTTATCAATTCTTGGGGACCAACCATTAGTATTCGAAAAGAAGTAGAAGAATTCAATGAAGTTATTAAACATAATATTTGAAAGAATTAAGTAAAAAGGCCACTTGTATGAATCAATTGGCCTTTTTGTTTGAATGTAGCGCTTTAATTAGCTTGAAATTAATCCGTTTCCTTGTTTCTTCTAGGTTGATCACTCTTCGCTATTTAGCTTTTATTAGGCTACTACAATTAAATTCACATGGAAGGGTTATGTTAAAATTACTCTGGTTTTTCCACTAGTTGCATCTGAAAAATTTGCGTTTCTTGAATGCCGGCTCTTTGGAGTTCGTGTTTAAAGGATTCTCCTTCTTTTAGTTTAATGATTCTCTTTGAACCGTCACGTAACGTGTATACTCTAAAATTGTACATGAATGTACCTCCACCAAAATAAATGCTTCTTGTACACGATTTCTTCAGGAACTAAGCCAAACGAACATCGATGAGTTCGCTTAACCTCATTTTATTCTTTAACTCAAATACGTCATCGATGAAAATAAATAAATCCCCAAGAGAATCAACAAACTGAATAAATCCTTTCTCTGTTACGATTTTGCCTTGTTTATAATATGCAAGATGCACTTGTTTATTTGTATGTAAGGCTTCAATTAAGGTGAAATTGATTTGTTCCATATGCTCTTCTGTTAAAACAGGTTGAGCTACTTCTACTTGCTTATCTATAATTTCTTTTAACTCTATGTATTGTTCTGGCAACGTAGCAAAAGGGCACCACTTTTTCATTTTATCAAGACCTTCCTTTAAAAGAGCTGTCGTTTTGATGGTTTTTATCGATGTATCCATCTCTACAATGTTAACTTATTAAAGATAAGCACTCGTTAATTTAATATAATCTCCATTTTTCTACTCTTTGTTGTCATACCCATGGATTCATAAAATTCAATTGCATAAGGATTCTTCTCTGATACTCCCAATTCAATACTATCAACTTTCAGACTTCTCCCAAAATCAAAAACATATTTCATAACTCTTTTTCCTATCCCCTTATTTCTCTGTGCTTCAGCAATGCATAAACTGTTTATAAACAATATCCTTCTTGCCTTCACAAATGCATTTTTAGTTATTTCTTCTTCCTTCATCACAACGACTCCTACTATTTCATTACCAATGGTAGCCACAAAAATGTGTTGTTTGACATCATTTAGCTGACTTTCAAAGAACTCTTTACTTACTGGAGTGGAATTCTCTCTGTACAAATCTGGTCTTTCGCAGACATGTAACTCATGAACTTGCCTGAATAAGGATAATGAAGATTCGTAATCACCTTTTTTAGCCTTTCGAATGGATATATCCATATTTTTCTCCTACCTCTCACTAATTGTTTAACTGGTAACTATCATTTTCATTTCAATCGTTGAAGCCGTCTGCAAATATCTATACTATAGATATTGTATATTTTTAGTAGTGTTATTTATCCCACAAGGAAATCACAATAGGTGAATAACAATCTTTGTATACTTTATATCTACTCTTATAATATGCTATTGTTTCTTTCATTCCTCTATGTTCCATGTTTCTGCCCTCCTTACGCTTTGTGGCCTCCAAGTAAGCCATTTCGATAACGAGCTGTTGAATGCTCAAGGTGGCTTGAAGCCCGCAGCACACTATTCTTCCCATAACGCAGCCGAATTTCATCTATCGTTTTAGCAAGAGCATGGGCTCTTTCACGCTGATCGATATCCTCAAATAAGCTCATTTGCTCCTCTTCTTCAATGCTAGTATTGGATAACGAAATCCCAATGGAGCGAATCGGCATTCCATTATCAAAATTATGTAAAATGGTTAAACAATAAGGGAAAATATCTTGGCTTAAGTTCGAAGCCCGCCCCATTTTCTTTTGTCTAGCGAAGCCTCCACCTGTTTGTTTACTGTAGCCAATTGACAAATGGATAGTTTGAGCCACGACTTGATGCATCCGTAAACGAAAACATACATCGTCTAATAGTTCTAACAGCAATAATTCCACTTCTTTTCGGCTTGTATAATCTCGAAAGAGAATCTGACTTTTCCCAAAGGAACGGGAACTAGGAATGTACACATCGGAAATACGACTAAAATCAATGCCATTTGCATGTTGGTGAAGTTCCTGTCCCATGATGCCAAATTCTTTTTGTAACATCTCCTTCGAAGAAAGAGCAAGTTCTTTTAGGGTATAGATGCCTAAACGGTTTAAGCGTCTTTCTGTAGCTGACGAGATCCCCCAGAAATCCTTCATTGGATGAATCGACCATAACTTAAAGGGAATATCCTCATATCGCCAATACGCAACTCCTGTTGGGCTATTCTTGGCCTCATGATCTAAGCTAACCTTCGCCAGTAAGAGATTAGGACCGATTCCTGCGGTAGCTGTCAGTCTTGTTTTACGATAGATCTCATTACGTATTCGATGAGCTAGCTCCTCTGGTGTTCGGGCAAATAAATGCAAAGAAGCTGTCGCATCAATAAACAACTCATCAATGCTATATGCATGAAAGTCTTCAGGAGCCACATACTGTAACACCAAACTAGAAATATAGTTCGAAGCCTTGATGTATCTCTCCATGGATGGATTCACCACATGGATATCTTTCCTTTTAGGAATTTCAAAGAGGCGACTTCCTGTTTTAATCCCTTCTTTCTTTAATAAAGGTGTGGCAGCTAACACAACAGATCCTGACCGTTTGATATCTCCTACAACAGCAAGCCTTGTTTTCAACGGATCTAACCCTCGTATGACAGATGAAACCGAAGCGAAAAAGCTTTTCATGTCTATGCAAATAATGACTCTGTTTGGTAGCTGCCCATAATCCATTGGAATAACTCCTCAATAAAGAACGTTTGTTCTTTATTATATACGAACAAACGTTCTTTATTCAATGGAATCTTTTCCCGATTATTGCTAAGGTTATGTAAGTAAAACAAATGTTATCAATCTTCTTTTTCCTCATAAACTTCTTCAAAGTTTAGAAAACTATTTTATTTATGTTTATTTTTAACATTTAATGTTTATTTTTGGTTTTTCATATTGTATAATACATTCGGTACCACTAAATTATCTTTGGTACCAAACGGAGGATATTCATGAACGAACGAATTACTAAAGAAGCAATTTATTTAATACAACGAAAAGGTTTTGCATTTACTATTAGCGATTTAGCTAAGAATTTAGGAACTAGCAAAAGAACAATTTATCAATGCTTTGACTCTAAAGACGCCATAATCGAATCAGTAATTGAAAATCTTATAATACAGATCAAGAAAAAAGAAGAAGAAATTGCTCATAACGAAAGTATCGATTTACTTGAAAAAATTACTCAAGTCCTTGTATGTGTCCCAGAAGAATTTAATGTGATGGATATTCGCTTATTAGTAGATTTAAAAAGGCTTCACTATAATCAATGGGTTAGGCTAGATGAATTTTTAAAACAAGAGTGGGCTCTAGTAGTAAAACTTATGGAAGAAGGAATGGAAAAAGGCGTTATACGTAAGGTCAATTTACAATTGTTTATAGAGTTATATTTGGGAGCAATAAATCAAATTTATCACCCAAGCTTTCCTCTAAAAAATAAATTAACAATGAGTGAAATATTAAGCTCTGTTATAGATATTCTTTTGAATGGCATTTCTATAAAAAAATAAGGGGGCGAAGGAAATTGCATTGGATTTATCTGTGTTTAGCAATTCTTTTCGAAGTTGCTGGTACTACAACCATGAAATTATCAGACGGTTTTACGAAAGTCGTACCAAGTGTACTGCTTATCATTTTTTACATTTGTAGTCTATGCTTTTTGACGCTAACTTTAAAAAGTTTAGAAGTTTCAATCGCTTACGCTATTTGGTCAGGTATGGGTATTATCGTTATTACTCTAATTGGATTTATGTACTTTAATGAAAGTGTAAGCCCTCTAAAGCTTGTTGCTATAGCTTTAATTATCATCGGTGTAGTTACATTAAATATGACTGGGGAAAAAGAAGCTTCTACTAGTAAATCCACTCTAGAACAACAAACTAAATAAATCACTGCAAGTATCCCTTTAATATATAGAGATACTTGCAGGAGAATACTTTTTAAATAAGGGCTAAAAAGTTAATATTTATGATTTCATTAGAACATTTTCATTCATAGTTTGTATCATTTCCAATTTGTTACCTACTAACTCAAAAATTTCTAAAACATTGTGAAGTTGCTCTTCTGTATGAGTAGCCATTAAAGAAGTACGTATTAACTCACTTCCCTCTGATACAGCAGGTGAAATAATAGGATTAGTGTAAACACCTTGAGCACTAAGCTCTTGCCAAAATAAAAAAGTTTGAAAAGTATTGCCAATCATTATTGGAATAATTGGTGTTTCGGTTAATCCAGTATTAAAGCCTAATTGTCGAAGGTGAGTCGTGAATTTATTAGTATTAGACCACAATCTCGCTCTTCTTTGAGGCTCTGTTTCTATGATGTCTAATGCAGTTAATGTAGCTGCTACACTCGCAGGGGTCATACTAGCACTAAAAATCATACTTCTGGCTTTGTGTTGAATAAAATCTACAACATCTTTATCACCTGCTACAAACCCTCCTAAACTACCAAAGGATTTACTGAATGTACCGGTGATAATATCGACTTCATTTTCTACACCAAGATATTCACATGTGCCGCGCCCATTTTCACCTAGTACTCCTACGCCATGAGCATCATCTACTAATAGTCGGGCGTTATATTTCTTTTTTAACCTAACGATTTCCTTAAGATTTGCTAAATCACCTTCCATGCTAAAAACGCCATCAACAATAATTAATTTACCAGCATTACTTGGTATAGAATTTAGCTTTTCTTCTAGGTCTAACATGTCATTGTGTCTGAATCTCTTCATTTTACCAAAGCCTAAACGTATACCATCAACGATAGAAGCATGGACATCTCTATCAATTATGGCGAAATCATTTCGGCCAATTAAAGAAGAAATAGCTCCTAGATTTGTTTGAAAACCAGTGGAAAATACAATTGCTTTTTCTCTATTTAAAAATGTGGCTAACCTTTCTTCTAGTTCCTGATGTAATATTAAAGATCCATTTAGAAATCGGGAACCAGAAGAAGATGTCCCATATTTCTCTGTAGCATATGCAGCCGATTCAATTAAACGCAAGTCATTTGACAGTCCTAAATAGTCATTAGAACCAATCATAATCATTTTTGTAGAACTAACCATTGTCTCTGTTCCAAGTTTTTCTTCAAGAGATTTGAAATATGGATAGGTGTCATTGTTTCTTAATTGCCTTACATAATCCCAATCAAAACATTTTTTTAAAATATCCATGTTCATGGTTCCTCCAAATTTCCTAAGTATTATTTAATAAGTGACTTAAGCAACTGTATTGATAATAGGTATAAAGTAATTTACCTCCCCCTTTCAATGACTTTAAAAGAGTAATTTTGTGTCTCTTATCATGTCATACTAATCATGTAACCTTATTACATTTTAATCCACTTTATTGAATAAAGTGTAAATTTTTTGTTAATTATTCATAATTCTACAATATTTTTGAAAACTTTCAATAAAATATGATAATAAAGTGCTATAATAACAGAGTATTTTTTGAATAAAATACCAAAAAAGTATTTATAAAGGAGATATAGAGAGTCAAATGTTCTAGTTCGTTACTAACTTCAAGAATGAAAAAGTATTAATTTCTGAAAAATTAGATTGATTAGGAGAGGTTTTAATGGTTAATAAAATCAAATTAGCTCTACGCATGGGATGGTTTATGTTATCAAAGAAAAATGCTAACAGCTCTGGGGACTATGATAATGCTAGTGGAGATTATGACTCTTTTTTTTCCAGCACTATGGGCGAACACTCATTAAATCTAATTGAAAAAATGGATATCAAACCAGGGCAAGATGTATTAGAACTTGCTTGTGGAACAGGATTTATTACTAATAACATTGCTCAAATGTTGGACGGAAAGGGTTCCATTACAACTGTAGACCAATCTATTGGTATGTTAAACATTGCACGTAATAAATTGAAAAAATTTAGTAATTTAGAAATAAAAACATCGCAAGATGATATGATGAATTTCTTAAAAAAAATGCCTGATTCAAGTTTTGATATTGTAGTATGTGGTTGGGCTATATGTTATACAAATCCAGTTAACTTTATGAAAGAGGTTAATCGCGTCTTAAAAGACAATGGACAAGTAGGAATTATTGAAACACGTGTAGACTCGGAAGAAGTTTTAATGAAGGCATTTGAAACAGTGTTAAGTAAGGATCCTTCATATTTGCAGAGGTACATTAGGATTGAATTGCCGTCTAACAATAAAATATTAGAAAAATGGTTTGAGAAATCTAAATTGAAAATAATTAGTTCGTGGCAAGGTGAGCAACCACTACCTTGTAAAAATTCAGATGAGGCAATTGAGTGGATTTTACGTTCAGGAGCTGCTGCTGGATTTTTGGATGTATTAGATAGAAAAAGAGAAAAAGAAATACTAACAAATATAAAGAATCAAGTTGACATTATAATCAAAGAAAATGGAGAGTTAAACTTAAGTCATACATATGTGGCAGGTATTGCTTCAAAAGCACTGTAAACGAAAGGAATGTGATCACTGTGGGAAAAGACACAATGCATTACATTAATAATATAAAATCTTTTCTTGCTGTTTTAGTTATTATTTTTCATACAAATAGTGCCTATGGTGGAGAAGGAGGTTGGTATTACATAGAAAGCTCAAATAATTTTATATCAACATCAATACTAACTCTTTTAAATGCCATATTTCAAAGTTTCTTTATGGGCTTATTCTTCTTTATTGCGGCCTATTTTTCACCTGGATCCTATGATAATAAAGGGTTTTATCAATTCCTTAAAGATAGGGTTCCAAAATTACTTATTCCTGCTCTATTTTACTTCTTCCTACTAAATCCCTTATGTATTAATTTGGTAGGAAAAGAAAATTACTTTGATTCATTAGGCTTTTATAACATGTGGTTTATAGTTGCTTTACTTTATTTTACTTTGGCTTACGCTATTACAAGAAAATTGTTCACATTAAATGTAAGGGAATATAAGTTTCCAAGCTCTAAAAATATTCTCTTATTTATAATCTTTATGGGGTTCTTTAACTTTATAACTAGACTTTTCTTTCCGACAAATCGACTCTATATACATGATTTTTCCTTAGGCTATTTCCCTCAATATATCATTCTTTTTTTATTAGGGATTATTGCTTATAGAAATAAGTGGTTAAATAAAATGGATAGCAAAATAGTTAGTTTATATTATAAAGTTTCCCTAATTTCAATCTTAACAATGCCAGTGATGTTTTTTATAGTAAGTACATATTCCTCTAGTTTAGAAGGATTCTATGGAGGGTTTACACTCGAATCTTTATATTATTCCTTTTGGGAACCTTTCACTTGTATAGGGGTAATACTAAAGATATTGTATTATTTTCAGAAAAGGTTAAATTACAATAATTCTTTTCTTCATATAACTAGTAGATCTAGCTATTCCATTTATATCATTCAAGCACCTATTATAGTTAGTCTACAACTACTTTTAAAAAACCTAGATGTAGATATTCTCTTTAAAGTATTATTAGTTGTTCTTATTACGTTTACGGTTTCGTTATTCCTTAGTGTATTTTTATTGAAAATTCCTAAGCTAAACAAAATTATTTAAACTAAATTTAGCATTGAATGGGGGTAAGAAAATGAAATTTTTAAAACCTTTTTTTCTTGTCACAGATATAGGGTTTATTGTTTATTGGATTGTTACTTACTTTCAATTGATACCTAAAAGTGCAGCTTTCAAAGATTATGATAATCCCATAATCATAGCATGGAACTGGTCTTTCTTCCCTTTAGATATTCTAATTTCATTTACTGGATTATTTAGTCTATATCTATATAAGCGAAACAGGGAATCTTGGAAGGGATACGCTTTAATTTCTCTTGTTTTAACATTTTGCTCAGGGCTACAAGCTATTGCGTACTGGGCATTTATTAAAGATTTCGATTTAACCTGGTGGGCCTTTAATTTGTATTTGATGATTTATCCCCTATTCTTTATAAAACTATTTATTAAGGAGAACGGTAATCACAAAAACAACCTTTCCATGTAAGAGAGGTTGTAAAATCAGTTTAAATGTAAGCAATCATTAAAGAGTTATTAAAGCCTCCTGAGGAGGCTTTCTTTTTTATATACTTCACTTAACATAAGTTTGATTATAGGAAGTAGACTTTTCAATCTATTAGTTTGCTAAAAGCGTTCGTAAAACTACATGCATTTTAAAGAACGTTCGTAAATTGTTTTTAAATTTAAACGAACGTCGAGAATGATAAATTTTTTATACAAACACACAGTCCGTAAAAGTATACTTTTACGGACTGTACATTGAAGCCTATTATAAGAGGTTAAAGTCATTATTATCGTTAAAAAAATAAAAAGCCACCCAGTATTTGCAGGACGGGTAGCTTTTCACTATAAAATGCATGTGCAGACATATAATAACATATTTTCGTCATGCAGACTATATTCTTCTGAACGATGACATATAAAAAAAGGTCTATAAGAATTTTAAAAATTCATTGAGGATAAATGTTACACCTAAGAGTACAATGAAAATAATTAATTCGATTGCTTCCTCATTATCTTTTCTTTTGTACTTTGAGTTTTTATCTTCAAGCTGTATGTTTTTCTTATATCCCAATTCCATATGACTAATTCCTTTCTCCTAAATGCTCGTTTTAATTGCCATGCTTGCTTATTTTTCAGCTTGGTTCTACATGTATGTTAGCATCCACTACATTGTGCTCTTCTGCTAATGCACTCTCTACTTTAGTTGTTATATCATGAGCATCGCCTACTCCTAAGGTAGAATTCACGAGAATGGACACATCTACTACAGGACTACTTCCATAATTTCTTGCTTTTATGTCTTTTACACCTTTCACGCCTGGAGTATTCAAAATGGTTTCCTTGTACTCTTCCAACTGATTTTCATCAAATCCATCTGTTAAATGATGAGAAGCTTCTCTAAAAATATCCCAAGCTGTTTTACAGATAAGGAATCCTACAATAACAGCCGTAACGGAGTCTAGCCAAGGAAGATGAAACTGTGCTCCTATAATTCCAATTGCTGTTCCGATACTTACCCATGCATCTGATAAATTATCTTTAGCTGCTGCCATAACAGATTGACTATTAATCTTTGTAGCTAAGTTGCGATTATAGCGATAGACAAAATACATAACAATTGCACAAAGAATGCCTGTCCAGGCCGCAATCAAGTCGGGAGCCTCTGTTTTTTGTTCAAGTATAGAAGTAACAGCTTCATAAAGAACCTGAAGTCCCACAATGGCCATAATAAACGAAGCCACCAAAGAGGAAATTGTCTCGGCTTTCCAATGCCCATAGGGGTGATCCTTATCAGCCGGCTTTTGTGAAATTCTAAGGCCGATTAGTACAGCAATTGAAGCAATGATATCAGTGGTATTATTCAAACCATCGGCCTTTAAGGCTTCTGAATTGGTCGTATATCCAATAAATAATTTTAAAGCAGATAAGCATATGTACACACAAATACTTAAGATTGCTCCTCTTTCACCCATCTTTAAATCTTTGTATCTTTGTTCCATGTTTTTTCCTCCACGTTTACTTCTTTATTATCCTAACAAAGCAAGTTCATGTGGGTCTATAGCAACCTTTTTGAGGTTTTCTATAAAATTAATCCTGTGCAAATAAAGTTTCATGGAGTAAACAATAGAAAAGAAAAACGAGTTTCAACATATTTCTGTATCTTTTTAATGGAAGGTGAACTAATTATCTTGTCTTTTATCAATATATAAAGTGCCGTCACTTTGTATTTCGGCATAAAACACATCTTGTAGGCTTACTCCTGACTGATGCAATTGCTTTTCCAACCAGTTTTGGCTTAAATTTAGTTCTTCTAAATTCTGAACAATAATTTTGCTATCAACAATAATCTCCGTAGGCACGTACAAAGGTTTCACAGCTTCTATCTTTAAATCTTTTTTGGTAACACTCTGTTGATCCACTTTTTTTAAAACAGACAGCTGCCCATCTGGCTCTAATACGGCATAGTCTACCTCTTGAGTCGAAAAAATGTTTTTTTCCCGTAATAACATACTAAGATCATCCATGTTTAATCTTAACCCAGCCAACGTTTTCTCTAGGATTTTTCCATTTTTGATGACAATTGTAGGTTGGCCATCAAGTAATATACGAGCTTTTGGAGACTTTAAATTGATATAACTTACTAGAACAGTGAGCAGTGACCAACAAACCATACTAACGAAACCATCGCTCATGTCAATACTTCTATCAATTGTAATGGAAGCAGCGACAGCACCAATTGTGATCCCTGTAATGTAATTAAAATAAGTTAACTGACTTACTTGTTTTTTCCCCATAATGCGAGTCATTAATAGTAATACACTAAAAGAAATGATCACCCTGCCTACAACTTCAATAAAACTCATTGATTATTCGCCTCCAACCTAGTCGTATTAGGAAGAAAATGCTTCTCCTTTTGTATCATCTAAATTTATTTAATAAGCTAGTGATTTAATTAAAGAATAAAATTGAGCTTTTAATGTATTTTTATTATGTGTTAATGCAGACGGATTATATAAGCCATCTAAATATAAGCCATATATAGATGGACTTTATCCCCTGTATATAACAACCAGATAATGTGATTTTTGAATTTCCTTCTGATAATATATAAAAAAAGAGCACTCTATCCTATGTTAACCATAGATAAAGCACTCTTTTCATTGTTTTATTTTAAATTTTGTACTTCTGTTAATACACTGTCTAGATCTGTTGCTGCTTTGTCTAACGTTTTTGTATCGAGGGGTTCAACCTTTGCTCCTGCTTCAATTATATGAAGTGGCGTTTCTACTTTTTCATATAGGTCGGGACTTTTATCTTTTACTGAATCCTCAAATACTTCCCATTTCTCCTCTAATTTCTCTCCACTCTCTTTTACTTTTGTAGCGTCTTTTGCTGTAAGTTGTGTATTCATATCAGCAAGTACTTGTTTCATGTCTTTCGCACCATCAGCAATCGAAACTGCTTTTGAATTTGATGATTCCTCTGTTGTTTTTGGAGCTTCTTTCTTTGTTTCTTCTTTTGCTCCGCAAGCTGCTAATGTAAATGACGTTGCTAAGATGATTGGTACGATAAGTTTTTTAGAGCGCATGTTTTGATTCCCCCTGATTTGTCTGTTGTAATTTTGCTTTTTTATCCTTTTTTTTATTCCATACCATTGCGACAACTGCAACTATAAGTAAAATGATTTGTGGAATTACACTCTCCCATGTTGAATAAATCGCAAAAAAATCTATAGTAGGGATTGGAGCTTGTGTAGCTGGTAATAATCCAGCAAGTTGGAGCCCATGGATACCCATACCGGCAAATTTGAAGCATAAGTAAAACATTAGAACACTGGATACTAAGAAAAATGGACGCATTGGAATCTTTAATCCAACTTTTAAAATTAAGTAAGAAAGAACAATCAATAATACTAATCCAATAGCTATCCCTGTTAAAAGTGTAGGCAGTTTAATGGATGAAGCCATGCCGATAAAGAATAACACGGTTTCAGTTCCCTCCCGGAAAACAGCAAGGAAAGAAAGAATAGCTAATGACCACAGACTTCCTTTATCAATAGCCTTCGTACTTTGAGTCTGAATATATCGTTGCCATTCTGCCGTACTTGATTTACTATGAAGCCAATAACTCATATACAGAAGCATCATTGCCGCGAAGACTCCCGTCCACCCAGCGATTAAAAAGTTATTACTCCCAAATGCTCCGGCAGAAAACAACATGTTTACAATAACACCTAATATAATACTTGCTCCCAGGCCTGAGCCAACACCGATCCAAATCCATCTACTCTTATCTGCATGACCAGATTTTTTCAAAAAACCTAAAAGTGCTACTACAACAAGTAAACCTTCTAAACCTTCACGTAAAAGGATTGTTGTAGCATCTAACATGTTATAACTTGTTTTAGATGCAAGTGGAGAAAGATAATCTCGCATTCCTTCAATTGTTTTTTTAGCTCCCTTTACATCAGGGTTCTTAGAAGAAAGCATTGCATACGACGTTACCATGTCTCTCTCAGCGTTTGTATAGATTTTAGAAGACTGTGTTAACACTACGCTTTCTATATCCAACCAGGAAGTGCGGAACTGCTCAATATCTGCTTTTGCACCATTCACATCGTTATGATCTAATTTAGAAAGTGACTGATTTAATAACACAATTAAATCGGCTACATTCCCCTGCTTTGTTCCCTCATCTTCAGCTTTTGCTGTAGTACGAGGGTATTTTCCTGCAATAAACTTTTCATTGGTTTGCTTTAGATTTTTGAGAGAATTTTCTAAATTCTCTTTTTGGACAGGTTGCTGAGCCAAAGCAAATTGTATCTGTCCCATCCCATCTTCTATTTCACGATAGGCCTCCTGAGACTGCTTTTTTATACCACTTTCAATCGACATCCATGTAGATGAAAATGTTTCGTATTGTTTCTTGGCTCCTTCAACATTACCATTTTGTGCAGATTGAAGCGCTTCAATAATATTTTCATTTGCATCTTGTAGATCACTTTCAGCACTTGCGGCAAAACTACGAAATGGAAATGCTATCATCGCAATTGCAAAAATAATTATGTATAGGCTAGTCCTACGTTGCATTATTTTCCCTCTCCCCAAAGAAATAAATTAACAATTAATTGTACGAATTGAAAATGAAAATCGTTATCAAATATAATTTCTATAAGATTATAAGTTCTTTTTAACTGTAACGTCAATAACAATTTGTTACATTTTATATGGTGATAGATAAGAAGATATATAGATTTTATTACAAGGGTTATAAACTTATAAAAATACTTATCATGGCCCTTACTCAAATGCTGTATAGTATGAGGTTTCTCATACGTCCATAAACCTAAAGACAATAACAAAAAAGACCACCTATACTGGCGATCCTTTGAATGTATCTAAAAAACTAATTTATTCTGCGTAGAAAATCCAAAATACCCCACTGGAACCTAATAAATGCACTCACCTAAACCTACATTCTTTAGTGACTTGCCTTTTCGTAGAAAGCATGAGCTTTTATCTCCATCTCGTGTAACATCACATCATTTTCTTTCAATACCTCTCGAATACGATGCATTAGTTCTAGGGCATTCGGTCCAGTAATCTGCTTAGCTACTCGTTCAAGAAGAACTTTTGCATCTACGGAAAACTTACGTGCAAACCCGTGGCACATGGTCATATTCCTTCTCAGAGATTCACTGTATTCATCGTTAAACGCCCTACGTATACATCCTCGTGTACCTGCATATCCGTATGAAACTTCTGAAACAGCCCTATAGAAAAGAATCATTCCATCTGCGTGGCTTGATTCAGGGTGTAACCTTAGTTCACTTACCAATGAAACTAAACGTCTCACAATCAATTTGGCTGATTCCGTTGTGTTCCACCAGTCCAATAAGTGTCGCTGTTGATCTACACTCATATTTAAAAACTCTGCGTTAGGAAACATTTTTCTATCTTCCTCTCCTCTAAAGACGTGGTATTGCCTGAATTTCTTCTATATTCGCTCGTATAGTTTCCCACTCGGGACCCAACAGAGCTCGCCCAAGCCTAATTGACTCTTTAATTGCTTCAAAGATTTGACCATGCAGATACCGGCTTTGTGCAATTAAGTAAAAAGCATCAGGCTTGGCTCTTTTTACAGCAAGTTCAAAATTAGGCCTTAATTGCTTTTCACTAATACCCAGTGTGTCAAGATCAAACACAAGCATTTCCTTTGCAAGTTCAATAGATTCTCCTTGACGGATACGACTAATCGTTCCTTGTACTGCATCAAACCCATAGCCGATATCAGCTACAGAAGCATGATACGTATTCAGTCCTGGGGCAACCCGCATGGAAGGAACCCTTCGGAAACCAGTTGTAATTGAACAGGCTACCTCTTTGGCAGCCATTCCTTTTTCTAAGGCAGCGTCGATCGCATTAAGATAATTATTTTGTTGATTAGAGTCTATTCCTATAAAAGTAGACGTCACTTGCTGTTCCTCCTCTTCATTTTCCTTATATTCAAAGGCAATGCTATGGTTATAAGATACTTCGAAAGATAACAACAAAAGGCTTCATTAAAATCCGAAGCCCTTTGAAGTTAAATCATTAAGATTCATAAAGAAAAAAAGTTTAAATTTAACATCAATGTATTATTTATGTGCTTGAAGACTCTGTTCAAACATATCGATAATATGAAGGAACCTTTCAGCTTCTCGAAAAACATGATCAGCCAGAAGAGGATGGATAATGCTTTTAATTTTACATTCCTCAATTAAATCTCTGGCTGTTTTTTTAAAGTCCCGAAGGGAAGCTACAGAAACACGATTCTGATCAAGAAATTGATCTAAAAGAGGAACCGTTTGAGATTGTGGTTTCATAGACTCTAAATCTCTTGCTTGAAAAATTAATTGATCAAAATCATGACTGAAGTTTCTGGCCATATCAACAAGTTTTCTTTCGGATGGATCAAGAAGATGACCTATAAACTGGGCATGATCAGCCATAATTCTTAAAAAGAAGACATTTTCCTTGATAATGGAATCAGCGAGTGGCTTCAATTTCCCTTCGTTTAATTCAATTAATCGTTTTCTAAAATAGTTGGCTTCTCTACTAGTATGATCAACCAAAAGAGGAAAGTTATTTGAACCCGGTAGTTTACAGGTCAGGATTAAGCCTAAAACTTTTCTCTTAAAAGCAAATATACCTGTGGCTGCTTGTTGGACTTCTGAATTGAATCTTTTCATTTGCTCCGGGTCTGTTTGATGAGTAAAGGAATGAGACCGTTGTTCAATATCTTCAAACAAATGATAAAATTGATTCGCTTCATTAATTAATTGTGTATCCTCACACCTGAAACCTAAGCGAAGAAACAATGAGTGTTCCTTCATAATTCTTGACCAAAAACGAATTTCATCTAAGGATTGTGCAACAAATGCATTAGTCATTATTACTCCTCCTACAATTGTAAAATAGCTTCATTCTAAGTTATTCTGCTTTATGTCTGGACATGCTTAGGCTCACATAAAAAAGCTCAAATCTTTTCAGGCTTGAGCTTTTTTAATGTATTCTTCTATCCAATATATGATTTAGATGAAGGGGAATTCTGTCTAAAAAGAAGGTATATTAATTACTCCTCTTTGATTTTTAACCCTACATATTATATAAGATCACCAAATGTAGAATGAGTATTGCAGCGTTATTTTTGCTAAAAACAGGCCAGATTATAGGCTCTTCATACTATAGAATTGGTTTTACTATATTTTTGAGCGATGGAATAATAAATTTTTATTTCTGCCCTTTTATTACAAAAAGAACAGGTGTGTTTAGAGTAGTGAATCTTCTTTACATGGGGAATTTCAAGGCGTACAAGTCCATCCTTCACATGTTGATTACATACCATCAGCATATGCTTCACATTTTTCACCTCTTTTCCCTTCTAGAATTTTATATAAGCATATGAGACAAGCAATACTATTTATGAATAGATAAATACAAGGTCCTAGGATTTGAATTTTTCTACTATAATCTTACAAAAAGATATCCTCTGTAACCTTTCATAAGTGTTAGCTGATTAGGCATGTGGCGGTACTCTATAAAGAATTAATGTTGGAAAGTAACATTTTAAAGAATGTAAAAAATCTCCTATACAAATAATAAGGGCGATAATCACCTAATTTGGAAGGAGTAGTTTTTATGAAGAGAATATTAATGGTAGGATTTATTTTGTTATTTCCACTGAACATATTGGCTGGACCCATTAGTACTGTTGCTGAAGCTCAAGAACATCGTATTAGCCAATCTGAGGTAACGTTTGAAAATGAATTCAGAAGACTTTGGATTGATCATGTACTGTGGACAAGCAATTATATTACAAGTGCAACAACAGCAGGATCAGAAGATCAAAAGCAGGTATTGGCAAGATTGCTTAAAAACCAAGAGGATATTGGGAATGCTGTGAAGCCAGTATACGGAGAGAAAGCCGGAAACAAGCTTACGAATTTGCTTAAGGAACATATTATCCTTGCCGGCAAGATTGTAGATGCAGCAAAAACCGGAAAGAAGGCCTTGGTGAATCAGTTAAACAAAGAATGGTATCGAAATGCTGATGATATAGCAGCGTTCCTTAGCCGAGCTAACCCTTATTTAAAAAGTGAGGATCTGAAAAAATTACTGTATATGCACCTAAAATTGGTGACAAATGATTTATCTGCGAGCTTAGCAAGGGATTGGGAGGCAAGAATTGGTGCGATTGATGAAGGTGTCTCACATATCATCTTAATGGCAGATACAATCTCCACGGGAGTTGTGAAGCAGTTTCCAGAGAAATTCACTCAATAATCTCCAGTGGAATACTGGAAATTATTGAGTGAATTTCTTCAATATTAAATTATCTTTAATAATCAAATGTAAATTAAATACACGGAGGTTATTTATTATGAAACATCTTATTGTTTACGCTCATCCTAATCCAGAGAGTTTAAATCATTCAATTTTAGATACAGCTGTTAATACGTTAAGGAAAAACAGACACGAAGTTATCGTACGTGATTTATATGAACTTAATTTTCAACCTGTTTTGAAACCAGAAGATACGGAAGCTATGAAGGCAGGAAAAACACCTAATGACATTAAAACAGAACAAGAATTTATTTCTGAAGCAGATGCTATAACATTTATTTATCCTATTTGGTGGACGGGACTTCCAGCTATTCTTAAAGGATACGTAGATCGAGTATTTGCCTATGGTTTCGCTTATATGCCTGGTGCAGAAGGGATTGTTAAACTCTTGAAAGGTAAAAAAGGTTTAATTATTAATACCCATGGTACCCCTAATGAAGTCTACGATGAGATTGGCATGACAGCAGGATTGAAGGTAACATCTGATGTTGGAATATTTGATTTTACTGGAATCGAAACGGTAGAACATTTACTATTTGGAAGCATTGGATACCTTGAGGAAGAAGCTTATAAAGGTATGTTAACAAGAGTGGAAGATACTATTAATCGTCACTTTTCATAAGGAAAAGAAAAAGACTGCCAAACTAGGCAGTCTTTTTTGACTTTCATTTGATTTTTTATTGTTTAGTTTTTTGGATTCCTAAAAAATCCATTAAGGTAATTAAAAATGCATCCTTTAACAGACAAGATATTTAAATCTATTGTAAGAGGTTAAAGTATTTATTATCGTTAACAAAATAAAAAGCAACCTCGGTATGGCAAGCGAGGTTGCTTTTTAGGGATTACACCTATGAAAGTGTAAAAAATCAATTCAAGAGAATTTTAGCACATTTTTGCCATAAAGACTATATTTTACCGTACGAGCATATGTATAAAACGCAGAGTTTTTATACATCTTCAGGTCATTCATATTTACGGTAAAACCCGTTAAACCAAGGATGTATAAAAGGCTGCATGTTCCCGTTCGAACAACAAACTTTGAACCCTTGCCTACCAAGGGTTCTTTTTTATGGTGTGTTCCGGAAAGAGACATTATGTAAACAAAATGCAGAGTATAAGAGAAAAGCTTACCTTTTTAGATAAGCTTGCGAAAGGTGATATCTATGGAAAATGCTTTACAGCATGATTAGCCATTAATTTATCATTTAATGGGGAAAAAAAGATGAAAATTAACCATATTAAAAGGACATATCATAAGATATGTCCTTTTAAGTATATACAGAGTAAAATGCATAATCATGGGTTGGCTTGCACCAGAACCAATAAAAACTAGCTTTACAAGTAAAATTTCCTGCCATCATGACCTTTTACTTGAAGAAATTAAATATTTAACCCTCTTTTTATCCATACTACTTTTGTTTGTTGCTTTAAAAGAGGAATTTTACTTCTAAATTTTCTTTTAAGTACCTCTACACTTGAACTATACAATATTTTATCTTTTAAATGATTATTTTTATCTCGCTTTTTTAGCGTATATGCTGGATTAAACCATAGTGTCATCTTATAAAGCATCTTATCCTGCTTCTCTATAATTGCTTGATAGTTCCCTAAATAATGACCCAAATGATTATAATCTCTAATTTTCCCCATCCACATATCCAATTTAATCACCAATTAACTAATAAGTTAGAAATTCAAATTTCATTTAGAGTACTGTTGCTAAAATTTAGTGAAATATCCTTATATCCTTAATTTCCAATATTTTTAATGATTTTTGCGGGATTCCCACCTACTACTACATTGTTAGGTACGTCTTTAGTCACTACTGAGCCAGATGCAATAACCACATTGTCTCCTATCGACACTCCTGGATTTATCACTGAACTCCCACCAATCCATACGTTATCTCCAACAATAATTGGTTTTGCATATTCCTTTCCTGAATTCCGTTCATCTGGGTCAATTGGATGAGTTGCTGTATAGATATGTACACCCGGACCAAGTAAACAGTTATCTCCAAATCTAACTTCACAAATATCTAGAATGACACAATCAAAGTTTGCAAAAAAGTTTTCGCCAACAAATATGTTATAGCCATAGTCAACTCTAATATTTGGTTCAACATATACGTTTTCCCCAGTAGAACCGAATAAACCTTTTAATAATTTAATACGCTTATTATCTTCACTCTCTAAAGTTTCATTATATATTCTAACCTGCCTTCTAGCATGTTCTCGATCCTTTCTTAATTGTGCGTCTGCAGGATTATACATTTCTCCATCTAACATCTTTTCTTTTTCAGTCCTCATTATTTAAATCCTTTCTTTTAACCCTTACTTATATCGTGGATTTCATACTAAGTCCTAACTATAAATACATATTTTCTTATGCTCTTTGAGTAGCAATAAAATTCATTATATGTTGTTTTCCAGGTGCTGCGTGAATCGCTCCTTTTACTGAGGCAGTAAGTGCCCCACTTGCATTAGCAAAGGTAAGCAACTTTTGATGGTGTTCACTCACTTTTTGACATAGATTTTCGCTCGATATATCAATTGAAAGCAATTCAGATAAAAAACCACCTATAAATGCATCACCTGCTCCGGTTGTATCTGAGACAGTCACTTTAAATCCTTTGTCCTCGAATTGTTCTCCATTTTTTAAATAAATAAGGGCTCCATCTTTTCCTTTGGTATAAACTACTACTTTTACATTGCCAACAAAAAGGGAGTTAATAGCTTCCCTTTCTCCCTTAATATTAGTTATAAAAAATAATTCTTCATCCGATACTTTTACGATATCTGCTAAAGGTAAAAAGTCTAGAATTGTTCGACGACAGCTTTCTTTGTCAGGCCATAAGGGAAGACGAACATTGGGATCAAAACTGACAATCCCCCCTATTTTTTGAAAACTATCTATTACTTTGATATGAGTTTGTTTCATTGAACTTTCAACTAAATCTACAGAACAAAAATGAAGAAGGTCTCCCTTATCAAACCACTCTACTTTCACTTCGTTTGGTAAAAGTAATAAGTCAGCTGAATTCTTTCTATAAAAACTGAAGTCTCTATCTCCCAATTTATCTACAGATACGAATGCCAAACCGGTCTCTCCTTCATTGCATCGAATAATATATGAAGTATCTACCCCATTTCCTTCAAGCACATCTACTAAATAATCGCCAAAGCTATCATTAGCTATTTTCGTTAGCATAACAGAATTCCCCCCGTATTTTGCAATCGCAATTGCAACGTTCATAGGAGCTCCCCCAGCCACACGTTCAAAACTAGTAACTTCTTTTAAAGACTTTTCTTTTTGAACAGGAATAAAATCAATTAATGTTTCACCAATACAAAAAACTCTTTTCAACATCTTCACCCCAAAACAATGAACAAGTGCTTGTACACTTGTTCACTCATAGTTTATTTCCAGATATCTTTTAACTTCCAATATGTTAATTCCTTAATCTTTACATCTTCAACATCTGCAAATACTTCAATGCCTAATCTATCTTCAGTTGGATAAATACGACTTGTCATAGTTGCTTGTCCTTCATTTGCAAATACTTCAATAGAGGATCGATCAAGGAATATGCGTAAGGAAAGCTCTTGATTTGCCCTAAGAATGGTTTTTCTTACACCATCTTCAACTTTACCAGATTTAGAACAATCGAGTTTTAGTGTTTGTTTGTCCAAGTGATACGTTAATATAGTCTCTTCCTGGTTAATGCCACGAATTCTTATTCCAACCGACTGAGCGTTACAATTGGTTAGGTCAAACACAGCTTTTATTTCGATTAAATCTTCGTTTGTTTCTATTAAATAGCTATTAGAAGTTACATCGGTAAGTGTATTATGTTCAATCTCACGCAATAAGTTTAATTCTTCTACAGGATTCATTAAAACTTTATCATGCTCTCCTAAAGTAACTTCACGTGGTAACGTAAGTGCTCCGCACCATCCATCTTCTTTTGTTGGCATATCTGACTCCCACATATCCATCCAACCAATAGCAATTCGACGTCCTTTTTCATCTAATAACGTTTGAACTGCATAAAAATCATGTCCATTATCTAACTCACTAAATGAGCCATGTGTAAAATCGTTTGTTTCGTAATTGTAATCTCCAATTAAATATCCCGTTTGGAATAAGTTGTTGTATAAATCCCCATCTTTTTTAATACCTTGTGGAGAAATTATGAGAACGTGTTTTCCATCTAATTCAAAGAAATCTGGACATTCCCACATAAATCCAAGGTTTTCGTTTCCTTGTGCCAATACACCAATATATGACCACGTACGTAAATCTGGAGAACGGTATAAAATTACTCTGCCCACATTCTCCTTGGTCGAATTTCCTACTACCATATACCAACTATCTTTCTGTTTCCATACTTTAGGATCACGGAAATGATGACTACTATCTGTAGGTGGTTCAGGGATTACTGGATTTTCTGCAATCTTATGAAATGTGACACCATCGGTACTAACAGCAAGATTTTGATTTTGATAAAATAGATCTTTTTCTTTGTCCATATAGTGATGACCTGTATAGATTAACGTTAATTCACCATCATTATCTACAGCGCTTCCCGAGAAACACCCGTCAGTATCACAAGCGTCACCAGGAGCTAAAGCGATAGGTAAGTGTTCCCAATGCACAAGATCTTTGCTCTTTACATGGCCCCAATGCATTGGACCCCAGTTTTCATCGTATGGATGATGTTGATAAAAGACATGATATTCTCCTTTATACTGTACTAAACCATTTGGATCATTAATCCAGTTGGCAGGTGCCATAATATGATAGCCTAACCGATAACGTTTATTTACTCCTTCTTTTGCAGTATCCAATGCTTCTTGCGCTTGCTGGAGGTTATTTATTGTGAACATTCTAACATCTCCTTATATAACTTGTTTTATGTCTTTTTCATTTACTTCTAAATCTTTAATTTTATTAGAATTTAATAAGGTGAACATTGAAATAATCGTAAAACAAAGGACCATTGTTCCTAGAATAAGATAAGTATGACGGAAACCTATTATGTCGTATAATTTACCTGCAAAAGGTGATAACAAAGATGCACCTATTTGAGAGGCAGCCTGAAATCCAACTAAATATAAAACCGAAGATAATCGGGTATCGAAGTTAGCTGCAAAATATTTAAAAATAGCTATCAACATAATGGGTAATTCTAGTGCATGTATTAATTTCATTGAGGAAATCCCAATTGGTCCCACTACAAGCCCTGACCCAATAATGCGAAATGCCATTAGAAGACCTGCTAATAATAGTCCATTTTTGGCTCCAATTTTGTTTACAATAAAAGGTGCAATAAACATCATTCCGGCCTCTAAAAATACTTGAAAAGAACTTAAATATCCAAATACTTGATTCCCTCTCGCCTCGGTAGGAAATAAAGATGTGTAGTAAATTGGAAATTGTTGATCGTACACACTATATACACACGTTACTCCAATCACATACATCATCAAAAACCAAAACTTCTTTAAAAGAAAAAGTTGCCCAACATCTTTTAATTTAACGGACTCAGCTTTTTCCAATTCAAAGTTTGTGACTTCTATTTTTACTGATAAAATAATTGCAACTAAGATAATTGCTGAAATAGATGCCACCCAAAAGTTGATATTGGGATTAATATTAAATAGCTGACCTGCAAAGAAAGTTGCTGACGCCCAACCTAACGAACCCCACATTCTAGACTTTCCGTATTCGAAATCGTATTTACGACTAACTTTTTCAACATAGGTTTCAATAGCGCCAATACCTGCAGAAATCCCAATGCCTAAATAAATAGCTCCCACAGCTGCACCTAAAATCACATTATATTTTAATAGTGGTCCATATATATAAATATAAAATGGTCCTACAAATACAAGCAGTAAACTAATAAAAGATAATATATTTTTCTTTAGGCCTATCTTGTCAGAGATGTAACCATATACAGGCTGTATACACAATGCGAAGATAGCGTTTACAGAGAAAATCAAACCTGTGGCTGATCCACTTAAATTCAATTCTTGCTTTAACCAAATGGGAAATAAAGAGGCGCTAGAAGACCAAGTAAAAAAGAAAAAGAAAAAATATGCGCTTAACTTCCAATAGAGAACTTTTGAACTTTTCATGTTTGTTGCTCCTTTAACTAGATATATAGAATCCTTGAAACAAAAACTGAAAGCACTTTCAAATTCATTTTATGTCAACCGGTTTCACAAGTCAATATTTTTATGTCAACCGGTTGACATTTATTTTTAAAATTACCCATACCTAAGTATTGCTTTCGCAACAATAACCTAATTTTTTCTTATTTAATACCCGTTCCTGAACCACCAATCCCTTCTAAAATATAACGCTGAGCCACTATATAGATAAGAATTAAGGGTATGGTGGATATCGTTAAAACAGCCATAACTTGATTCGTGTAAACTGGCTCGGTACTATTGATGGCTGTTATTGCAACTTGAATCGGAAATTTTGATTTGTCCGTTAAAACCATTAAAGGCCAAATATAATCATTCCAACTTCCGATAAAGGCTAGAGTTCCAACTGTAGCAACAGCCGGTTTAGACATCGGGAGCATAATTCTCAAGAATATTTGCCAGGTATTTGCTCCATCCAATTTGGCTGATTCAATAATCTCTGCTGGAATAGCCATGAAAAAGTTTCGGAATAAATAGATATTGAATGCCCCTGCTAAGGCTGGCAGAATTACAGCGAGACGAGTGTCTACTAATCCCAGTTTGTGAACTATAGTAAATTGGGAGATTAAGATTGTTTCAAGTGGTACGATTAAAAGCGCCAATAAAAGACCAAACAGCACTCTTTTTCCATTAAAATTCAATTTAGCGAACGCATAACCTGCCATCCCATTGATAATGACAGAACCTGCTGCTACACATAAACCATAAAACAAGCTGTTTATTATATAACCAAGTAAATGAAAGCGCGTCAGAACTTGTTTATAGGATATAAACCAATCCGACGGATGAAAGGAAGGTAGGAAAGCCTTGATACTATTCATATTATTATAAACTTCTGCTTCAGGTTTCATTGAGGATGCCATCATCCAAAACAATGGAAATATAAATAATACCGCCAGCAAAAATAAACAAATGTATTCTAGGATTGTTAAAGGCCCGAATTTTCGTCTCATTAGTCATCTTCCTCCTTTACTAATTTCCGTTGCGCTAGCGTAACTAATCCAATAATTGTTCCAAATAGAAGGGCAATCGAACTAGCGTATCCAACCATTCGATCCGTAAAGCCAGTTTGATAAATGTAATATACAACCGTCATCGTGGAGTTTACTGGCCCCCCTTGTGTCATAACCATTGGTTGAACTAATAGCTTAAACGCACCAATTAATGTCGTAATAAATATGAAAATAGAGGTTGGCTTTAATAATGGTAACGTAATATAAATAAATCGTTGCCATTTATTCATTCCATCTAGTTGTGCAGCTTCGTAGACGTCTCCAGGTATATTTTGCAAACCTGCTAGAAAAATTAACATTTGAAATCCAGCTCCCTGCCAGGCTGAAACAAAAACAATTGTAAACATAGCCTGTTTAGGGCTTGTTAAGAACGGTTGAGCTGAAATACCAAAATAAGTGAGTACATTATTGATAATTCCTTCATTTGGATTTAATAAATAAAGCCAAAGAACTGAGATAACAACGAGCGACATTACCACAGGACTAAAGTAAGCTACTTTAAAAAATGTGTTAGCTTTACGTTGTTTGTTTAACAGGAGGGCCAGCCCAAGAGCTGCCCCTATCTGTAAAGGAATTACCCATACGACAAATTTCAGTGTATTCGCCAGGCTTTTCAAGAAAATAGGATCCTTAAATAAATTGATAAAGTTATCTAATCCTACGAATTTGCGCGTATCGGGTGTTAAAAGATAATAATCTGTAAATGCATAGTAGACGGACATAATAGCTGGAATAATCAGGAACAGCAATAAAAGTAATAATGCTGGTCCTAAAAATGTATAAGCTACTACATTTTCTCTCCATTTAATTCTATTTTTAGCCTCTTTTTCTGTTCCTGGGAATGTGTAAACAGTCTTACTTCCTTTTAATCCAGTTTTAATCATAATGCCTCCTTCTAGCTGCTTTTATCGATTAGCCTTATCGATAGCTGCTTGCATTTCTGTAGCGCGTGTATCTAAGACTTTTTTAATATTTTTGTTTTGATCATAGAAACTGATATCATCAATTGTTTGTTGGAAAGCACGTGTTACTTGTGGATATGCTGGTGTTACTGGCCGAGCGTGTCCTGATTCCTTTAATTGTTTCATAAATACATTCATTTGATCCGAAAATTCTTTTGTAAGTACTTTTTCAGAAGAGTAACGAACTGGTAGTGCTGCAATTGTACGACTTAATTCTAAATTCGAATCTTTATTTGTCATCCAATCTACTAGTTTAGCAGACCATTCTTTATTTTCAGATTTCTGTGTCATTGCAAACTGCCAACTTCCTGAAGGTGAAACTAGTTTCTTTGTTTTTGGTGATACTGGATAAGGCATCACACCATAGTCAACTTTTTGAAAGTTTGTTTCCATATCCGTTACTGTCCATACACCACTAAACTTCATTGGATACTTTTCTGTTTCAAAAGCTTGTTTGACTGGAGTACGCGTTGTATAACCTTCTTTTAGCATCATTTGTATAAAAGTCATGGCTTCAACACTAGGCTTTTTATTAAACACACCTTCAGCTTTGGTACCATCTTTTGAGAGAATTTCCCCGCCTGCAGACCATACAAATGGCGTTAGTGCATACGTTAACATTTCATCCTTTGATTGTAATTGCATATCGATAGCCGGTTTATTATATTTTTCTTTCAACGTTTTACAAAGAGCCATGAATTGATCCCATGTCCAAGGATTATCAACTGTTGGTAACGTATTTAAATCAACGCCTGCGTCTTGTAGCATTTTTTTATTGTAGTAAATTCCCACGGACGATTCACTTGCACCAATCGCATACAATTTGTCTTTGTATGTTCCTTGTTGCTTGATACTCGGCAGTAAATCATCTTGATCTTTCACGTAATCATCTAGTGGAGCAATGATTCCAGATTTTGCATAAGCAGCAGTATTTGGACCATCCAACGTAATAACATCGGGTAATGTATCAGTTGTCAACGCTGCGTTTACTTTATCTTCATACCCTCCGCCGTTTCCACTACGTGGAATAAATTCAATTTTAGCTTTAACATTTTTAGATTCATACTTCTTGTTAAAAGCATCTACTCGTTTTTTATACACCTTACCTTCTTCACTATCGTCTGATACGTGTACCCACATTGTAACCATTTGTTTGCCGTCACTACTTACGCTTTTACCTTTACTACAACCTGCTACAGCAAGAATTAGTAATAAAGATATACCTACTAAAAGCCATTTCTTCATACGTTCCAGTCCCCCTTATATCTCCTTATTCACAACAAATATATAAAAGCGCTTTCAAGGAGTATTTTATGTCAACCGTTTACATATGTCAATCGGTTGACATGTTTTTTTTGAAATATCAAACTTTTCGCTCCTACCCTTAAAACGAAGGTATAATATATTAGAATATATGTATTATCAATATCTCGTTCATAATAAAAGTTAATGTATGTTCGATATATGCTAATGGTAATTAACCTCTAATTCTTGCACATGGTAGAGATATTTTCTACAATAAGTCCGTAACAAATAAACTTTAATTAATTAAAGTGTTCTTCGAAATGAACTATTTCACAATATGAAATTTTTATTAATAAGGAAATTGTAAAGCTACCAAAAGAGGAATTAATTTTAATTGACATGAAGTGTCTGTATAATTCTCAACAAGCTATTTTCCTAACCTAATCAAAAAATTCTTATGTAACTAAAAAATATAAACGCCTATTTAAATAATAAAGATAAAAAATCCTAATATAATATTAACAAGTGATATTTAGTGGGATAGGAGGAAAGATAATGAAACCTAATATCCATGATGTAGCAAAGGTTGCAGGAGTTTCATCAACAACAGTTTCACGTGTCTTAAATAATCGAGGTTATATAAGTGAGAAAACAAAGGATAAAGTTTATAAAGCGATGGAAGAAATTAATTACTTCCCAAACGATTTAGCACGTTCTTTATTTCATAAAAAAACAAATTTAATAGGATTAATTATACCCAATTCAAGTAACCCATTTTTTGGTGAGCTTGCCTTTCATATTGAAAGTATTTGTACTTCACTAGGTTATAAATTGTTGCTTTGTAACAGTTTAAACCGTATGGATAAAGAGGAAAAATACTTAGAAATGCTTATACGAAACCAGGTAGATGGGGTCATTGTTGTAACATACAACCGAGGAGTCCTAGATTATCATAAACAAAATTTACCTATCGTAGCAATTGATCATTATTTATCTGAAAAGATTCCTGTTGTAGGATCTGATAATTATGATGGAGGGAAAAAAGCTACAGAATTGTTAATAAAGAAACAGTGTAAAAATATCATTCATATTAATGGTCCACTCGATTTGGAAACACCAGCAAACTTAAGAAGAAAAGCGTATGAGGATGTTATGAAAGGACAAGGAAAATTACCAATTACATATGAAGTCTCTCCTCAAAAGAGCCGTGAGGAGGTAATCGTTAAGCTTTTTGATGAACACCCGGAAGTAGACGGTATTTTTGCAAGTGATGATCTAATTGCGGCTGCTGTCATCACAGAAGCTAGAAAGAGAGGAAAAGACATACCCACTCAATTAAAAGTGATTGGTTACGATGGCACAGAAACAGTAAAGGCTATACTACCAGAACTAACGACTATACAACAACCTATCGATTCTATTGCAAAAGTAGCAATTGACATTTTATCTAAAGAGATTGAGGGCGAATTCACCAATATAGAACTTGAAACATATCTGCCTGTTAAGCTTTTAGAAGATGGAACTACTTAAATAAATTCATAACATTTACATAGGAAAAAGTTTTCTCTTTAAAGACCTGAAACCAGTTTATTTTTAATTTAGAGTGATTAAAATAACTACTTTTCCCCAGAAATTTCGAGCTTGGTTGTCTCAGAAAGATTGAGAAATTAAGGGTATATAAAAAGTTTCATACCCCAGCAAAAGAACCCTTGTTAGAGGCCTTCAGTATGGATTCTTTTGTCTGCTTCTTTTAAGAGACATTATATAAATACAAAAATAAGTCACATCTTATAAAAGTCGTGACTTATTTTTACTCAGAATTTAAACTCTCTTATTAATTTTTGAAGCTATTCCTGATAGGTAATCAACCTTTATTAGCTAACAGCTTGTTTATTTTTAAAGGCTATCTCTAATTCAATTTCTTCTAGCGTTCGACCTTTTGTCTCGGGAACATATTTCATAACAAAGAGGAAAGCAAAGACGCCAATAACTGCATATGTTAAGAATAGGACTCCTACCCCAACAGCCTCTACAAGCACTGGGAATGACATCGAGATGATGATGTTTGAAAGCCATAAAGTTGTACTTGCTATCCCCATTGCTACGCCACGCACATTCATAGGGAAGATTTCACCAAGAATAACCCATACGACCATACCCCAACTTGCTGAATACGCAACAATAAATAAGGAAAGGCAAGTTAGTAATAGCCATACAGGCACCTCAACCCATGTCATACCAACTCCCAGTGTACCAAGCGCAATCGTCATACCGATGTTTCCGATTAATAACAGCTTTTTGCGGCCAATTTTATCAATAAGAAGCATTCCGATAATTGTAAACAAAATATTAAAAACTCCGATACCTATCGTTCCAGCAATGGCGGCTGTAGATCCAAATCCAGCCGTACGTAGAATCGTTGGTGTATAGTAAATAATTGTATTGGTTCCGATAACCTGTTGAAATACAGCAATGCCGATTCCAACAAATAAAACTGGACGTAACCAAGGGGAAAACAGGTCTTTAAGATTGCCTTTTTTCTGAGACTTTACCTGCATTATACTTTCTATTTCTTCGTCTACTTGTTGTGAATTTCTCGTTAAAGACAATACTCTACGTGCTTCATTTTCACTTGCATTCTGCCAAAGCCACCTTGGACTTTCGGGCATAAAGAACATCCCTAACATCAATAAAACAGAAGGAACAACAGCTAACCCTAGCATCCAATGCCAATTTCCTGAAGCTGCAAACATATAATTTACAAGATAGGCCATGAAGATGCCAAGGGCATTCATAATCGTGTTTAATGAAGAAACTTTACCGCGAATACTAGCTGGGGCCATTTCGGCTAAATAGAGAGGTACAATGCCTGAAGCCCCTCCAACTGCTATTCCCAGCTCAATACGAAACGCAATTAAAGTATGTACATTAGGAGAAATAGCTGTTCCAATTGCGCCAATGGTAAATAGTACACCTAACATAATAATTGTTTTCTTTCTTCCATATTTATCGGCTACAGGTCCACTAAAAGCCGCACCGATAAGGGCACCAATTAAAACTCCACTTACAACTAACCCTTCAAGAAAAGGTGTTAGCCCCATGTCTTTTTTTATAAAAAGAAGAGCACCTGAAATAACTCCTGTATCATAACCAAATAAAAGCCCACCTAAAGCACCAAAACAATATATTACCCACCTATACATTTTTTGTTTATTCATGGTCCACCCATCCGCCCCTTTAGTTGAATCTTTTTTAGTAAAGAAATACTATTTAGAGTTGTTTTACAGGCTTGAAGTTATTTTGTAAGAACGATAAACTTTCTTCCGCGAATGTATAAATCATATTCATGTTAGCCCCTTTATTCGCTTGAAAAGGATTCGGACCAGGAGCTGTTGCTTCTACTACAACATATCCATCAAAGTTTATCTTCTGTATCCCAGAAATAAATGGTCTAAAGTCGATGTGTCCACGCCCCATGCCTCTTCGATTGCTATCAGCTACATGAAGAATATGTAGGTTGTCCCCTGCATCTAAAAAAGGAAATTCAAGGTCTCGTTCTTCAATGTTCATATGATAGGAATCCAGTAACATTTTCACTTTAGGGTGGTTAACTTCTTTCACAAATTTTGTAGCATCGGCTCCTGTATTAACAATACAACTCTCATATCTGTTTAAAGGCTCTATTACAAGAGTAATATTTAATTCCTCTGCTTTTTTCGTTAATCTTTGTACAGAGTCAATAGCCCATTTCCAATCCTCTCCATTGTTGCCCATTGGAGTTGTTTTTCCAACCGCAGAAGGACAAACAACTAAATATTCTGCTCCTACCTCTTTAACAGCTTCGATTTGTCTTTCAAAGTATGAAACTGCTTTTTTTCGGTTATCTTCGCTTCGATTGGCTAAATCTTGTTCTTCGTTTGGCCAACCAGTATCACCTGTCAAACCACTTATTTCTAGATTTAAATTTTTCGCTAATTGTTTAATATCGCGCCATTTATAATCGTCTACTGCAGCTCTAATTTCTATTGCGTCATATCCCGTTTTTGCTACAAACTCCATTGTCTTTTCTAAAGGAATATCTCCAAACGTCCAACTACAAATTGAAAATTTCATCTTTATTCTCCTTTTTATACATTTAATTTATTTTAAAATTGCTGAATTTTAGAAAGTTAAACCTAAAAAGAAGAACCTAGACATTAATGATATCGCTTTCTTTTTAGGTCAAATAAAATAATGATTTTATAATGAAGATAGTTTAATTAAATCAACTGTACGCTTTCCTTAATTTTGACTGGTGCATTTGTCTTAACAGATTCAATACAAGCAAGTGCAATAGAAAGAGCTCTGCGAGCATCGTTACCTGTTACATATGGAGTACTTCCATTACGCACACATTCTACAAAAGAAGTGAGTTCTGCCACGTAAGCATCGTGCAATAATTCAGTGTCTCTTCGATATGTATCCCTACTTATTCCTTCTGAAGTGTAGCGAATCATATTTGTTTGTTGAACACCCCCAGCTGTCACCATTCCATCTGAACCAAATACTTCCCCGCGAACATCATATCCATAAACTGCTTGGAAATTCGCTTCAGCTGTTGCAATTGCTCCGTTATCAAAACGGATGTTAACAACCGCAGTGTCAAGGAGACCTTTATCTTTAAAATCTGGACGTACAAGTGCATCAGCTACTGCATAAACTTCAATCGGTTCTGCACCTGGATTTAAATAGAGCAGAGCATCAAAATCATGAATGAGCGTTTCTAAGAATATCGTCCATTCTGGAATTGGAGTAGGATCCCCTAATCCCGGATCACGTGTCAATGATCTCAATAACTGTGGAGTTCCGATTTTACCTTCCACAATATCGTTATAAGCAGCTCTAAAATCTGAAGCAAAACGACGATTAAAGCCTACTTGTAAGGGAACGTTTGCTTCCTCTGCTGCCAATATGGCTCTATCTGCTTCTTCTAAGGTAATTGCCATTGGTTTTTCACAGAATACTGCTTTCCCTGCATTAGCAGCAGCAACAACAAGATCTGCATGTGAACGGGCAGGTGCTGCAATAACTACTGCGTCAATATGTGGATCTTGGAACATTTCCTTTGGATCTGTATATGCCTTTGATACTCCGAGTTCTTTCGCAAGTCTTTCGGCAGCTCCTGAAACTGGATCAGCAATCGCGTTAAGTTTTGCCCCATAGATTTTACGAGCAACTGTTCTTCCATGAAAACTTCCCATACGTCCTGCACCAACCAGACCAATTCTAACTTCTTTCATCTTTCTTCCCCCTTATGATTAAATAAAGTTACCTTATTCTTGCTATTCTTTTTTTGTAGCGCTTTCATATTTTGGTTTAACCAACCCTTTTATGATTAGTAAGCTAACAAGTAAGGAAAGTTCTTTCCTTGATAATGAGTTTATCCTCTAGTTTTTTTATTGTCAATAATTTTTTAAAAATTTAAATAATAACATGAACTTATATCTTATAACTGAGTTTTTAGAGTAAATGTCCTTCCTAAGCATCTTAACAACAGTAAAATAACTTTATGTTTTTTTATAAGTATTGGTAAAAGACATACAGGCACTCTTTTAAAAAAAGGAAAGTTCTTTCCTTTTTGGATTTTCTTAAAGTCAATAAGTAGTTACCACGATAATTTAATAAAGTTAAGAGGAAAGCTTTAAATGGATTGTCCATAAATAACTATATTTTTTGCGTAAAATGAATTTTATTATATAGAATAATTAGCAATATTTTACCTATGTCAAACGAAGATTTTAGAGAAGCGTAAAGACATATAGTGAATAGATTAATACGTTGTTAGTTGGAATAATGGAGTACAAGACCATCTCAAACAAGATAAATTCACTATAGATATTTTCGAAGATATAGATGAATATGCTTATGATTTAACGTTATTGATTTTCTTCTTTTTAAAAAAGATAGCAAAAAAGGCTACATAGCTTCAAAGTAAGCTGTGTAGCCTTTTTTGCTTCTAAAAATTGATTATCTAATACATAAATATTTATCTTTAATAAGCGTATTAATTACTATAAGGTTTAGTTACTTTATTTACATTCATGTATTCATTTTATTGTGAGAAGTAGAGGCACGAACCACTAATTTTGGAGATAAAACGATTCGTTGCTTCGTCTCCTTTGAATCTTCAATCTCTTCTATCAATAGTTCAACAACCTTCTTACTCATTTCATGAATAGGTTGAGCTATAGTAGTTAAAGGAGGATCACAAATTGTCGATAGGACCGTATCGTCAAACCCAATAATTGATAGATCTTGCGGAACTTTTATCTTAAGTTCACGCGCAGCTTGTATTGCTCCAATCGCAAGAAATTCGGTTGAGGCAAAAATAGCTGTCGGGGGAACAGACAAATGCAGAAGTTCACGTGTAGACTGTTTTCCTTCCTCAAGTGAAGTATTATTGAGAGATACTAAACTTTCATCATATGGCAATCCTGCTTTCTCAAGGGCTTGCTTATATCCCTCAAATCTTGCTCCTATAGTCGGAAACTTAATGTCTTCAGTAATCATTGCAATTCTTTTATGACCTAAGCTTATCAAGTATTCTGTAGCCTCATATCCCCCTAGAAAATCATCTACTAATACTGCATCCACAGCAAGCGAAGATACATCTCTCGAAAGTAATGCAACCGGAATCTCAGCCTTAAGAAGCTCCTTAATAGCTTTATCCTCTTTTAACCCTGTAGCAATTATAATACCATCTATGTACTTTTGCTTTAATATAGAAATGTATTCGATTTCATTCTTTAAATCATTGTCCGTACTACAAATCATCAAACTAAAACCGAATTTCTTAACATGATTTTCAATACCTCTTGCTATTTCTGCCATGAAAGGATTAGCAATATTAGGTATTAAAAGCCCAATAGTTTGAATACGTTTTTTAACGGATGCTACGACACTAGGTTGATAGTCTAGCTGATGCATGGTATCCCTAACTTTTTTTCTGGTTTTTTCTGCAATACTCCCCGTATTATTTAATACTTTAGAAACGGTTGAAATGGATACTCCAGCTTCCTTTGCTACATCATATATCGTTGGTTTCATTCCCTTTCCCTCTTTTCTCTTAACACCTCATACATTTATTCTAACCTATTTTAGTTATAGGTAAAATAATTGAATAACAAAGATTGATATAGTAGAATCTAACATCAAAGTTACTGTGTATACGATATAACAAGTCTAATTAACATAATGGAAATTTATCAAAATTAAAAAAGCTTTTAAGAGATATACTTCTTAAAAGCTTTTTTAATTAAATTATTAATTTTGCTATGCTAAGCTTCCACTTTTTTCTCTAATGGAGGTTTAGGTAATTTATTTAACCGTAAATTGCCTGATAAATATAATCCAGTAAAGACAAACAGGGAAGCAATAGCATCATATATTGTAATCTTTTCACCTAATAAGATAGAGGCTAAAAGGTAACCTGCAATAGGTGTTAGAAATAGCCAGATATTGGCTTTAAGGGCATCTTGTTTAAGTAAATAAAACCAGAGGATCATGGCAAAGATTGAAACACCTAAAACGGACCACACTAGATATAGAATCAGATTCATATCAAATACGACAGGTTCATCTAATTCTAAAAGCATAGAAGGTATAATTAAAATAATTCCACCAAATAAAACCTGCCAGGCATTAATTACTAAGCTGGGCAGTTGCAATTTCTGTTTTTGAAAATAAACACTGCCAATGGCCATAGAGATCATGCCAATTAGTAGTAAGATTATTCCACTTAATGTAGAATGTCCATCTTTCAATAAAGGATATGTAGCAATTACTAAGCCAATAGCCGAAATAAGCATCCCTATCCACTCTTTCTTTTGAATGAAACGATTCATGAAAACTGAGGACAGAATGGCAACAAGAAAAGGATTAATAACGACTGCTAAATTAAAAAAACCAGATGATACGGTTTTTAGTGCCCAAAAACCACAACCAAGGTACAAAGAAGTATTAAATAAACCTAATAGTATTAGTGGTTTCCACTCATGTTTCTGGGGCATGCGGTATTTACCTTTCCTAAACAAATAAATATATACTAACAATAAGCTACCAGCTAAAAGAAAACGAATAGTTCCCATTATTAATGGAGGGGCCGACAAAAGACCAAATTTAACAGACACTGCTCCAGACGCCCATAGAATCGTAAATAAAATGCCAAAAAACATTTCTTTCTTCCCCCTTTGGATACTTACTAGATATAAAATTAATTTAAATAGATATTTTCCAGAAGGTAAATGATTATGATATGTCTTATACAATAAAAGGTGCGCTCTAACTGAGTGCACCTTTTGTTTTTATGAATTATATATTTCTCTGTTTAGATTCACAACATCCTTATGTGAAAATTCAACATCCTTTTCTTCCGCAAACTTTTCTATCACGTTGTCGCGTAGTAAGGGTGCTTTTTCTTTATTTGCCTTTTTCAACGCTTTCGTGAGTTCATCTTTTGTTAGCTTTGTGCAGTAAGCAGGAGTTCCTGGCTGTTGTCTCCAAGAGTCACTTAAAGAACCACTGTCCACCGTATCAAATCCTAGCTCATATACTACGTCCATGACTACTTGTTTTTGTGATGAGTCATTACCAGCAACTGCCATTGCAATTCGTCCACTAGAATCTTCGGATGTGCCTTCATTTTCTAAAGTATAGGCTAATAAGTTGTTGAAAGCTTTAATGACCGGTCTACCTAATTGATTTGAAACCCAAACACTTTCAACCATTCCGTTCTCAATTTCTACAATTTTATTGTCTCTAAAAGGATAATAATTTGAAGTATCTACAATGATTACTTCCTCCTCAACTTGATTGATAATGTCCCGAATGCTTGGTATCGCTTTTGTAGGAAGAGATATTATAAGAACTTCAATATTTTTAATTGCGTCCTCTACACGCACGGGCGTTCCAGCAAGCTCTTTTCCTTTTAAATGTTCCATTCCCCTTGCATCTGCAATTTTGACATCATGGTCATTCTCAACTAATTTTTTAGAAATAATTGATCCAATTGATCCGGCACCTATAATTCCAAATCTCATTATGATTCCTCCTCAAGAATTTGTATATAAAAGAATTATTCTGCTTAAGGTTGCACAATTATATGTCTATCAAACCTTAAGCATATATTCATTAGAAATTAAAAGCTTATTGAGTATTTTGGTTACATATACTAGAATAAAATCATTTCTCACTTTTTTAAAGTAGGCAATAAAAATTGCCGTAGTACATTTTTTTGTACCTAACAGTAGAAAGCAGGTGAAAAGGTGTCAAGAATATGCAAGGATGGATTCGACAAAGAATGTATAAGAGACCAAAGAGAAGTATATGGTATTGCCTATACCCAAAATATCCTTTCAGGACGTTGGAAGTATATTATTCTTTGGTTTTTAAAAACCAAAGAACGTCGTTATAGTGAAATTAAAGCTTTTTTATGGGATATTTCGCAAGGTTCTCTGACAAAACAGTTAAGAGAACTAGAAACAGATGGACTAATTCAACGAGAGGTTTTTCCTGAGGTACCTCCACGTGTAGAATATTCCTTAACAACTAAAGGGCGTGAATTTATTCCTATACTTGATATGATGGAGAACTTCGGCAAAAAATTCGGGGAGAAACCTGAGTAAAATAATAAGCAAAAGTTCTAACTTAGATAAAAAAGTGTTAAAACAAAGAGCGCAAACCCTTTGTCATTCATAGGGCTTACGCTCTTTGTTTTCGCTTAATTATTGTTTTAAGGAACACTACTTCTATTTGTGTAAGAATCCATTACTTTAATGTGAGCCAGTTCTAATTCAGATACCATTGAAAAGGAATTAATAATTCGAAACCTAGTTTATTTTACATAAATTGCGAAAGTTTATTTTTTAGCAAACCCTTGTTTGTTTAAATAATCAAGCATAAAAGGCAGTTTACTTCTTTCAAGATGATCCTCAATATGATCTTTCCATCCCTTGACTTTCTTTACTGTGAAAGGAGCTTTAACAGGGCGATCCTGATAATACTCACGCATCTGTTGGTCATACATTTCTAATTTTTCTTCATCCAGTGATTGATACTGATTGTTAAACATGACCATTGATTGAGGCAAACGTGGTTTTAGTCCAGGTTTCTCTCCTGCAGGATGGCCTATGCATAGACCTACTAGAGGAACCACATACTTTGGCAAATTTAATACCTCGGTTAATTCTGCAATATTAGCTCTTACTCCACCGATATAGACACCACCGAGTCCCATTGATTCAGCCGCCGTTAAGGCATTTTGAGCCATGAGTCCAGCATCAAATGAACCTATCAAAAGGTATTCAATATAGTCTAGGTCTACTGTGGAAGCTATTTGATGATTGCGGTTAAAATCTGCACAAAAAATCCAAAACTCTGCTGCTTCTTCAATATACGGTTGATTGACAGAGAGTTTCATCACTCGTTTTCGAAGATCTGGATTTGACACCCTAATGATAGAAACGGCCTGTAGAAGACTAAAAGATGAAGTTTGGTTAGCAGCCTTAAAGATTACATCTCGCTGTTCCTCTGTCAAAGGTTGATCTGTAAAAGAACGAATAGAGGTATGATTAGAAAGTAATTCAATTGTATTATTCATATTAACATTCTCCCTTTCTTTCCTAAATATTAAATTCGCGTCTAATTTTGTCATGATTATCGATTTGAATTAGGACTATTTGCAAAGACAATAATAAAATCATTCCTCTTATTTATGAAGAGGGCAATTTTAATTGCCTTAGTACCATTTTTTGTACCTAACGGTAATAAAAGGGTTTAAAGGTGCCTAGAGTATGTGAAAATGATTTTTCAAGAAATTCCATAAATGGGTGACATGATGTATGACAATACTTGCTAACTTCAAAAGAGCTTTATTTCTCTCTGTTAGTGGAATAACGTAAGAAAACCTAGGGTTATCCCATTAAGAAATTCTCACAAAAAAAGCTAAACCCCTCTGCATTAAAATAGAGAGATTTAGCTTCTTTTGTTATTTTTTACATGATAGCGTATATATAAGATGCATTTTCTATACATTGCTTTCATTGACTTGATCTACAGAATGCCCATCCCATCAACAATATTATGAAAGGAAAAAATAGCCGGTCACCAGCCGGCCATTTTAACGTTTATAAAAAGGAATATTTTTTTAGTTTGTTAAATAATCCTTTTTCATAAAAGTTATCGATTCTTATTTTAAATTGCACTCCCCCCATTCAGACATACTATGAAGGATTGGCACAAACTGCTGGCCAAGATTTGTTAAAGAATATTCTACTCTTGGTGGAACCTCTTTATAAACTTCACGATGTAATAGTCTATCACTTTCTAATTCTCTGAGTTGCTTCGTTAGCATCGATTGTGTAATATCTGGAAAAACGCGTTTTATCTCCCCAAATCTTCTTGTTTCTTCGGAAATATACCATAAAAGCGACAATTTCCATTTACCACCAATTAATTTTTGTACTCTGTTTAGTCCACAATCAGACGAATACTTCTTGCTATGATTCATATTTCCTCCTCCAAAAATATATATTATGCCCTTAAAAGCCTATAAAACCTCATTAGTATTATTTTTAATAGTATGTTTTAAAAATAATAGTACTTGTTTAATTTAAGATACCTAAATATACTAACATAGCAAAGTTATTAATAACAATACTTTATAGATAATGGAGGAATAACGGTCTTGAGCATTTAAACAAACAAGGATTTGTAAAAAATAAACTATTATTAATTAAATTGATTTACAAGGAGATATAGATATATGATGAAGCAATACAATACGCGTGCCATCTTGGCATCGCTGCTTATCTGCGGCTTTGTCGGCATGTTTAGCGAGACTGCGCTAAACATAGCAATGACTAATTTAATGGAGGTGTTCCAAATTTCAGCCGCAACCGCACAGTGGTTAACAACCGGGTTCTTGCTGACTCTTGGCGTTTTAATGCCGATGAGTGGGCTACTACTGCAGAGGTTTACAACGAGACAGCTGTTCACAGGTTCGCTCGCAAGCTTAATTCTAGGTACACTCATTGCTGCGCTCGCTTTTAATTTTGAAATGTTGATGGTCGCTCGAGTTTTACAGGCGGCAGGCATGGGGTTATTACTACCTCTCATGTTCAATACGATTCTTGTCATATACCCGCCGGAAAAGCGGGGGACGGCTATGGGCTTCGTTGGACTTGTTATCATGTTTGCACCAGCAACCGGCCCGACCATTGGCGGTCTATTAATTGAGTATTTAACATGGCATTATATCTTCTGGTTCTCGCTGCCGTTCCTGGTTATTGGGTTGTTGGTAGGGCTGAAATACTTGGAAAATGTCACCGATGTCACGAAGCCACGAATAGATCTGTTATCTGTCGCATTGTCAACGATCGGTTTTGGAGGAGTAGTCTTCGGCTTCAGTAAGGCAGGCGAAGGATCTGAAGGCTGGGGTAGCGCAGTTGTGGTCACTTCCATCGTTATTGGGCTCGCCGCACTGGTGCTGTTCATACTACGACAGAACGTTATGAGCGATCCAATGATGAATCTGAGCGTTTTCAAGTACCCAATGTACGTTGTTGGGCTGCTCCTGATACTGTCGTGTATGTTGATCATGATGTCGGTCATGATTATCTTGCCGATGTTTCTGCAGACGGGTGCAGAACTGTCTGTGTTCACTGCAGGACTCATGCTTTTACCGGGCAGCGCACTAAACGGTATCCTCTCCCCTCGTATGGGACGCTTGTTCGATAAATATGGGCCGAAATGGCTCGTTATTCCTGGCCTCGTAATCGTTGCAGTCATGTTATGGTTCTTTACGACCCTATCTCCTGCTTCTTCAGTGGCCTTTATCGTGGCTTTGCATATCGGGCTCATGATTGGGGTAGGCATGATATGGATGCCTGCTCAAACGAACGGGCTAAATCAATTGCCACCGGAGTTATACCCGCACGGCACAGCAGTCATGAACACTCTGCAGCAGGTCGTGGGCGCGATTGGAACAGCAATCGCAATCAGTATCCTTACGGGCGGTATGGAGAAATACTTGCACGGCTCCTCCACTCCGACCAAACAGACTGAAATTGCAAATGCGATGACGGCTGGATCACAAAACGTGTTCTTATTCACGATGATCATAGCACTGATTGGCTTGGTCATAGCGTTCTTTATCCGCCGTGTCTTAGTCAGCCGCGAGGCGATCAATTCGACACATTGATGTTTTAAAAAAGATATCGGGGATAATATCATTTAGTTTTGGAATTAGATTAATGAAAAATAAAAAAGGACTTTAAGTTTAAAGTCCTTTTTTATTTCTACCTAGAAGGGGTATTATGTTAACTAACTTTGTATAGAGTATACAGCTTAAAAAGCAGAAAAAACTCCACAGGCGGTCGGGAGTTTTTTCTGCTATACGTATCACTACTTATCAGGTGATACCCGGAAACATCCTGAGTAGTTTGCTCATTATATGAAATATTATCCATAAAAGTCAGTATATAAAGAATAAAATAAAATTGTTAACAAGATCACTCCACCAACTGCATAGAAAACAAATTAAAACATCTTTAACATGTTTTAATTCGTCCCTCCTTACGACCATAGAGGACTAAATTTTTATTAGTTTGTTTAATTAAAGAAGGTAGTATACGGTTTAAGTTTGTTTTTGGTACCTAGAAAATTAGAAAAGTATTTTGACTAAAAACAAGCTGTTGATTGTCTAATAACTAGTTCAGGAGATAGAAGTAAGCGTTCTTTATAAGGCTTAGAATCCTCCATTTCTTGAAGTAATAAATCAACTACTTTCGCCCCCATCTCTTTTATAGGTTGAGAAACCGTGGTAAGCATGGGAGAAGTGGTAGTAGATAGCACAGTATTATCAAATCCCACAATTGATAAATCCTCTGGAAGGTTTAGATTTGCTTCTTTGGCTGCCTGTATGACGCCAGCTGCTAATAAGTCATTACAAGCAAAGATAGCAGTAGGTTTGTCGTCCAATGAAAGAAGCTTCTTAGCACTCTCATATCCTTTTTGGATGGTAGCTTCTGTTTTTATTATGTATTCATCTCTTATAGGAAGTTTTGCTTCTTGAATTGTATCTTTGTATGCTGCTAAACGTGGTGTATTACTTCGCACATCTTCTGAAATAATCCCAATTTTCTTATGTCCTAAAGATAATAAATATGAAGTAGCTAAGTATCCACCTTTATAATCATCAACTGTTACGGTATTCATAGACAAACTGGGTATTTCCGAAGCTATTAAGACACTAGGTACTCCCTTATTTATCATCTCTTCAAGTAAATGCGTACTTCTAAAAGCTGAGGCTACCACTACGCCATCTACTCGTTGACTAGTCAACAAAGATAGGTATGTCTTTTCCTTTTTTACATCATTATCTGTATTGCACATCATAACGTTTAATCCTATTTCATGACTGCGATCTTCAATACTTCTCGCTATTTCTGAATAAAAAGGATTAGATATATCTGGAACAAGCAAGCCGATCAATTTTGTTCGCTTCCCTCTTAAAGAAGCCGCAGCAGCATCAGGCTTATAATTAAGTTTCTCCATTGCTATGAATACTTTCTTTTTCGTCTTTTCGCTAATTTTTCCTGTATGATTGATGACTTTTGAAACTGTTGCTATTGAAACCCCTGCTTCTTGAGCCACACTGCGAATAGTTATTTTCATAAAATTCCTCCTTTCACTCAGGTATTTAGTTTATAAATAGGTATGTATTACGATGGGTTAATTTTATTTATTATAGCATATAAATTATCCCCTTTAATAAACAGACAGCTTTGCCTAAAACAAAGCTGTCTACCATTTTCTATGCGCCATATATAATTTTTGTACATATTAAAGAATGATTTTTAATAAATCATCTTGCTTGTTTGCTCTCTAATTCTTGATCATCATAGGAACGAAAATAGTATTCGAGTTCTTCAAGTGATTTTCCTTTCGTTTCTGGTAAATACCTATTCACGAATGCGATTGCTACTAATCCTAATACACCAAATACCAGAAAAGTAGTAGATAAGCCTATAGTGCTAAGTAACACAGGGAACGACAAACTGATTAAGAAATTAACAATCCACATCCAAAATACACTAAAACCCATACCAAGACCACGCATCCTTAACGGAAATATTTCCGCCAGTGTTAACCATGTTACAGGTCCTATAGCCCCTTGCATGAAAGCTAAAAACACAACCGTTAAAGAGAGAACGATGTAAGGAAGTGCCGCGGAACCATTGAGAACAAAAGAGAAAAAACCAATGAGAAAAAGAGACGCGGTAGTACCACATAAGCCGATAATCAACATTGGCCGTCTTCTCACTCTACCAAGCAACCAGATTCCAACCAGCATCGCAACTACCGAAATAACACCATTTGCAATGTTTCCAATTAACGCTGCTTTGGTTCCCCATCCTGTATTCTTAAGTATTTCTGTTCCATAGTACATAATAGCGTTCACACCGTTAATTTGATTAACAATAGCAATTCCAATTCCTAAAAATAAAATGCGGCGCACCCAAGGAATAGACAAATCTTTAAAACTAGACTTTTCTAATTTGGACTCTTCGTCAACTGACGATTTAATTTCTTTCAGTTCTATATTTGCCTGATTTTCCTCCCGGATTTGTTTAAGCACTCTTAAGGCATCACCTATTTTACCTTTTGATGCCAGCCAACGAGGACTCTCTGGAACGATTAACATTCCAAACCATAAAACAACAGCTGGTAATGATGCAATAACTAACATGAACCTCCAGACATGCCCTACATCTCCTAATACATTGCCCAAGATTGCATTGCACGTAAAAGCTAAAAACTGACCTGTAACAATCATTAATTCATTTTGTGTAACAATCTGTCCTCTTGTTTCAGCTGGTGACATTTCAGCTAGAAAAGTTGGGACAGTTACAGATGCACCACCTACAGCAATTCCCAAAATGAACCGACAAACGACCATTAACGTAGTATTTGGAGCAAAGGTGCATCCAAGGGTTGCTATAAAAAATAACAGTGCTAGATATAAGATGTTTTTACGACGACCGTTATAATCTGACAAACGTCCGCCAAATAATGCACCAAAAGCTGCACCTAATAAAAGGGAACTAGCAACGAGTCCCTGTGTAAACGGATTTAAATCAAGTTGGTTTGCCTCTGACATATACGGTAATGCCCCATTTATAACGCCAGTATCATATCCAAAGAGCAGACCACCAAATGTGGAAATAAAGGCAATTTTCCTTACCATTCTTTTAGGGTCTTGTTTCTTCCCTTTTGTCTCTATGTACATCCATTTTCCTCCTACCCATATCAAACATAAAAAGTAATGTTTACGAACTTATAAAGTTAGTAGAAAACTAAATCATTGATAACGTTTACATTATTGAGAGGAACAATTTTCTATTATTTAGAGGGGGCTTCGGAAAACAAATACTAGTACCCCAATAGGTGATAGCATGGCTATTAAATCATAAAGATGATGGTACAACTTTGTAAGGAGATTGCACTGAAACCAGTTCTCCTGTTTCAAATGATTCTTTGCAAGCGTATCCTAAAGCAGTGGACAATACTCCATCTTCTACTGTGACGTTGGGCTGTCTATTTTCTCTAATACAAGAGATAAACTCTTCAACTTCACTTAAGTATGCCTGTTCAAATCGTTCCAAGAATCCATCTGAACATTCTTTTATCGCTCCATTTTCATCAAATACAGTTACCATATTCTTTTCTGGGGTTGTTCCGATTCTTAAAGTCCCTTTTGTACCGATGATTTCTGTTTCAATATGATATCCGTGTGCACAGTTACGACCCGCAACGAAAATACCCATCGTGTCATTTTCAAATTTCACCAAGGCAGCACCCGTCTCTGCGTCATTTAATTCTTTAATTTCAGGATAGCCATAAGACCCACCAATAGCCCATACTTGTTTAGCTTCTGAATTTAAGTACCATCTAGCTAAATCCAAATCATGGATAGCCATATCTAAGAATAGGCCACCACTATAATTGTTCTTAGCAAATGTCATGAACCCATCAATTGCTTTGGTAGGATCAAGACCATAGCAACGAATCAAAACGGGATCTCCTATTTTTCCTTCTTCAATTTGCTTTTTTGCGTATGCATATGATTTGTCATATCTTCGCATAAACCCAACCATAAAAACCTTATCCGCATGTTTGTTAACGACTTCTTGTACCTGTAACGCTTCTTCTAAATACAAACCAAGAGGCTTTTCACTAAAAACATGTAACTTAGCACTTAAGGCCTTTTCAATTTGTTCACAATGAAAACCCGATGGCGAAGCAATAAGAATGGCATCTAGCTCTTTGTTCTGTATCATATCGTCATAATTAGTATAGGCGTATTTAACTCCCCATTCTTCCTGGACCTGTTCAGCCTCTTCTTTGATTACACTGCAAACGGCCAGTAATTCACAATTTGGGATTCGGAATGCCAAATTTTCTGCATGTTTTCTTCCCAATCTCCCTAATCCGACGATTCCAACTTTAACTTTTTTCATTATTGATCACTACCTTTCAAGAATTTAATTAGAATATTCAGAAATAAAAACATAAAATAAAAAAAGAAAACGTTTTCCTTATGTTTTTTATTATAATTAGCTTCTTGTAACAAAGTCAACATTTTTCGAATCGAAATGATAAATCCTTATTTAACAGTATATTTTTACTTAATATAGGTGATTAACCATCAGTGGATGTGTTCAATTTTAAACCTATGTAGATTTTTATAAGAAATAAAATAATCGAATTAAGGAAAACCTTTTCCTTAATTCGATTATTAACAATTCAAAAAGTTGGTTAATGTACCGTCTTGTTATGAAAGAAAAACCTATAAAAACATTATGGTAAATAAACATGTATACTTTTGCGAACAGCTAATTTGATTTTATTCCAATTCTTTGACATATAAAGACTCATTCTAATTACTTAATTTTTTTAACTATTTATAAGAATTTTTCATGATTCCCCTAACTTCGTTATGAAATCATAATATTCTGTTATTTTCAGTTTAATTTGTAAGCGTTTTCTTTTATAATGATAATTAGGTTGGGTAGCAAGCGGGGTTGTCACTGTATATGGCGTAGGCGGGGCCAGTACAAGATAAAAATAGCTTATCATACAAAATACTTTGTTAATTTGTATGTATAAGAGATTGCTAGTTAGGTAACAATAAAAAATAGGAGCTTATACAAAGGAGGTCGTACTATTGAGCGAATATAAACAAGTTTTCTCTACGTTTATTAAGGAAGAACGGTTTGACTTACCTTCATACCTTACTTATCTATTTATCAATGAGTGCCGGGAGGATGTAGTAGATCTGTTAGACCAGGAACATGTAAATCACTAAATTGCTAAATATGAAAAGCTGAAAGGATAACTAATAATGAATAGAAAAATTTTGTAGGTGACTTTATCTTTCTCCACTGAAAGATAAAGTCACCTATTGGTGTTTCTTCTAAAGAATCATCCTTATTAGGGAAATTACAACTTCTGCTTTTTATCATTTACTCTTAGTGTCGACAAATATGGGCTTTTTCTAGAAAGTGTGTAAAAAGTAAAACTTCTTTCGATAATAAGAGTTCGTATTGTTCCAAAAACCGTTCGTAAATGTCATCTGTTAGATTAGAGTCGTTCGTATATTATTTATATACATAAACGAACGCAAATAAGCGTTTGCCAAATGAAATTGGATTTTGTCCGTAAAAGTATACTTTTACGGAAGGTACACTTAATTCTTTTTCAAAAGCCATAGGGATAAAGTCAAAATTTTCTTTGAATCTTTTTAACGTTGTTGAACGAAAAAGTAAATTAATCCTTTTTATGAATTAATTTACTTTTAATTCAATCTTAACTATATTTTAATGTTTTGCTATGCATTATGGATTATAATGGAATTGTTAAATCAATCATCTTTCTTTTAACTTGCTTTCATTATGAAGCAAGTCTTTTTTGTTTGTCATCCCAAAGCTCAAGATAAACATATAGCTTGATACGCTATGAACTTATTTCATCAATATTATTATGGCTTAATTTAAATTTGAAGGTAAAGTTGCCTATTCAATTATCCTTTAAAATTACTAGGTGTCTTTGTCCATATTGGTTGTAATTTGATTTCCATTATGACTAATGAAAACATAACAAGGATCCCACCCAAAAGTAATTTGACTGTAAATAATTCAAAGCCAAAAGCGATTGAGAAGACGCTTCCAAATAGAGCCTCAAGCATTAAGATTAGTGCAGCAGAGGTCGCAGAGGTATGCTTTTGAGCTAAAACTTGGATAGTTTGAGCAGCAAATGAACACATTATTCCCATATATAACAAGGGAACAATTGCTGCAGACCAATCAATATAAACAAATTGCGCCCTCTCACTGACTAGACAAAATAGTAATCCACCAATTGCTTGTACCATTGCCATCATAAAGGATACGATACTTACATCCACATCCTTAGCTCCGTAACTTAAATACACAATGCAACCTGCACAAAATAATGCACAAACAAGGGAGTAAATATCACCTACATTTATTGTTAATCCCTTGTTTATTACCCCAGTAAGTATGGCCATGCCAAATAAACAAAAAGCAATAGAAATCCAACTTTTTATCTCTATTTTCTTCCGATAAATCCCCCAGACTATAATTGGAACAATAACTACATATGCTGCTGTAATAAAGGCGCTATTTGAAGGAGTGGTATATTTAATACCTACAGTCTGTGTAATATAACCTCCAAAATTAAGCAATCCTACGACTAATCCTACTTTGAATTCTTTTAAATTCATTTTGCATATCTTCTTATAAAAAAAGAGAAATATAAAAAAAGCAAAGATTAGTCCTCGAAAAAAGTTAATAAACCCTGCAGGTACATTGGCATCTAAAGCAAATTTTGTTGCTACAAATCCAGATCCCCACAGCACGGCTACTACTAATAATAAAGCGTTTGCAATCAGTTTTGTCATTTTCATATAATATAGCTCCCTTCTCCCTAGTAAAAACTGTCTTAGAGATAAAGATAGTTTTTACTTTTACTAAACTAAACTTGTTATGTACTACTCTTAAGTTTGTCAAAGACTAGTAAGGAACACAACATGCTCTGCGTAGAAAAATCAATGATTTTATGTATTAAGCTTTTTTCTTATGAATTCGTGTGAATTCATCTCTTTGTTCATCCTTAACTTTTGGTCAATAAAAGAATAAGTATAGCAAAAAATACGCCTACCTAGCACGCGTAAATTAAAGATCACCCTATAAATAATAAGGTGATCTTTAGATGCAAATTAAAAGCTAATTTGATATATATTATTTAAATGTTTGTAGATATTCAGATACTTTTTCAAGACCTTTTTGTAATGTTTCTGTTTTACATGCATATCCAATTCGAACATGGCTTTCAATGTCGAAACAAGATCCAGGTGTTAAAAAGGCACCATTTGCTTTAAAAAGACCTATGCAAAAATCTTCTGAAGACACAGGCAAATCATATTTAAGCATCGCAGTCGTTCCCGCACGTGGTTTAACATATGAAATTAACGGCTCCTTCTCCACCCACGCATCTAAGATAGATAAGTTCTCCTTAATTAATTTACGATTTCGATCCAAAATCTTGTCATAACTCTTTAATGCCTGAACAGCTAAAATATCGTCTAACATGCCGCAACTAATTGTTGTGTAGTCACGATGATGAAAACAATCGGTGATGACTTCTTTTGGAGCTGCAATCCATCCCAGACGTAGACCAGCTAACGAAAGTACTTTAGACATACTAGACGTGCTAATTCCTTTTTCGTAAATGTCAACAATAGATGGAACATGTAAGTCATCTTCTTGTAGGAGTCGACGATATACTTCGTCACAAAGAATATATGCATCACAAGAACGTGCAACTTCTACAATCTCTTCGAGCATTTCTTGTTCAATAATAGCACCGGAAGGATTATTAGGATTATTAAGGATAATCAATTTTGTTTTTTCATTGACTAATGATTTTAACTCATTTACATCAGGTAAATAGTTATTTTCTTCTCTTAAAGGTAATAAGTCTACCTTAGCACCAAATGAAGCAGGTACTTCATATAATTGTTGATATGTTGGGTGAACAGCAACTACATGATCACCTGGTTGAATTAATGAATAGAGCACTAAAAAGTTTGCACCAATTCCTCCATTAGTAACTAATACATTTTCAGCATTAATTGAATCATATAATCCTGCCACTAATTTTCTGAAATCTGGAGATCCTTCAATGTGTCCATATGTTAATTGGTTTTTCCCTAGTTCAATTAGAAATTTTTCTGGGTCTGTACCGTCAAGTGAAATGAGTTCATTAACTGTCATTGACTCTACACATGTCTCTGCAATATTGTATACAGCTTCCATTTCATATAAGTTCATCCACTGCTCTACTGCAAATGTTTTAATATTCATAGTAAAATCTCCTTTTGAATTTTAAAGTGTTGTTAAAAGTCCTACTTCTTTTTCAGCAGCTTTCTCTAGTAAGTAGTTCGCTGTTATTAAATCTTGTAAGGAAATTCCCGTACTATCAAAAATCGTTATATCTTCATTAGATACTCGTCCATTTTCTCTATTTAAAATGACGCTTCCTATTTCAGCTTTAATTTGATCTTCAGTAATGATGCCTTTTTTATAAGGAATTTCTGTCTCCCCTACACTAATGGCTTGACCTATATCGTCAACAAAGACTCGTGTACTTGCAAACAAGTTCTCATCGATTTCTTGCTTTCCTTCCATATCTGCTCCTACACAAGAAATGTGTGTTCCTGGTTTTACCCACTCTTTCTTTATCATTGGTGCTCGAGATGGAGTAGCTGTGATAATGATGTCAGCTTGCTCTGTAGCTTGTTGAATATCTTGTGTTGGTTCAAAGACAATATCAATTCGTTTCAGCATCTGAGCATAAAACTCTTTATCATGAGATTTATATGGAGCAAGGAGTCCTAATAATTTATCTTTTATAGATTTACAAAACTCGTTAGCCTGGTCAAAGGAAAGAGCATTATAAACTGTTACTTTTTTGATGTTTTCCATATTCATTAATGTAGCGATGATTTGGAAAGCTCCTAAGTGACCTGATCCAACCAACAACAGATTTTCTGAGTCTTTTCTAGCTAGATATTTTGCTCCGATGCTTCCTGCAGCCCCAGTGCGCATCATGGTAATATGTTCCCCACTCATAATTCCGAGTGGTGCACCAGTACGGCTATCAAGTACTAAAACTGTTCCTACAACTGCAGGTAAACTTTTAGAAGGGTTATCTCCAAACCAAGAAACTAGTTTTAATCCAAAAATATTAGCTCCTGTTAATTCCCCAGATTTAATATCCATATCTGCTTTTCCTGGCTCAAATTCGTGAAAGACCATTGGAAATAAAGAAGCATCTTCTTCGGCCTTTAGTTTATATGCTTTTTCTACGAGACCTATTGTTGTTCTCATATCTAATAAGTCCTGAATTTGTTCTTGATTTAAAATTCTAAATGGGAACACATTTATTCCTCCCTTAACCTTTTGTTTATTTAAAACAACGTTATACTGAGTTCTTTTTAAATTTATCACAGCTTAAAAGACGGGAAAAATTAAGATATTCTATGGTATCCATAAGAAAAATTTAGTCATATATTTTTAAAAAGAGTCTTAATAAAAAAGGCTCACGAACATTAATAAAATATTCGCGAGCCTTTTTGAGATTAAAAATTATGGTTGCTCTTCCAAATATAGATTTTTTTCCTTAACAGTATTGAAATGTAATCGTTGTAAATAAAATAAGCGCCATAATAGAAAAATAGCTGCACAAGCTAAGCCAGAAATTAATCCGATCCAATAACCAGAAGCTCCTATAGACGTATAATTAGCTAATATATATCCAAATGGTAGACCAATACCCCAATAAGCTAGTAACGTACTTATAAAGGAAATATTAACGTCTTTATATCCCCTTAAAGCTCCTTGAACTGGGGTCGCAATAGCATCAGACAATTGAAATAAAGCAGCAAAGAGTAGAAAACCTTCAGCCACTTTTTTGATATTCGTGTCAGATGTATAAATGCTGACGATAGAGTGATTCCAAATGACTATAACTGTAATATAAAGAACCGCAAAGATAAGGGCAGCTCCTATCCCTATAAAGCTATACGTACGCGCTTCTTTAAAGCGCTTTGCTCCAGCTTCAAACCCCACTGAAATAGTTAAAGCTAATGCAATACTATAAGGAGTCATATAAAGTAAAGCTTGAAAATTATTTGCAATCTGATGAGCAGCAATTGTATTCGTATCAAATTGACTCATTAGAATAGTGACTGCTGAGAAAACACTTGATTCGAAAAAAATAGAAAAGCCAATAGGTATACCTATTTTTAAGATTTGTTTCCACGTTCTAAAATGGAACGGTAAGAATTTTTTAAACACTTTATATACCGCAAATCGAGGAATTTTAGAAATAACTAAAATAGAAATAGCTAGCATACACCAATAAGTTAAAGACGATGAAATAGCTGCACCATACCCTCCTAGCTTTGGAAACCCCAGATTACCAAACATAAGACAATAATTTAAAAATAAATTAATAGGGATAGAGCACAGGGTAATCATCATTGTTATTTTTGTCTGCCCTAAAGCATCCATAAAACATCTAAGAACCGTATAAATAAACAAGGGAATAACGCCTATAGAGATCATTACTAAAAATTTATAAGCGACTTCATATACTTCTGCTTCTAGATTCATCGAATCTAAAATGAAAGGTATGCTAATGGCTCCTAACCCAATAATAATGAGTCCTAGTGTAATTGCTAAGTAAACTGCTTGCACGATAAAAGGTGCCACATTACTACGCTTGCGTGCTCCTACATATTGTGAGACAGTAGGGGTTACTGCCAATAGAATTCCTGCTAAACCTGTACTAATTGCTGTCCATATACTTGCTCCAATCGCAACTCCTGCTAAATCTTTTGAACTTACATGACCTGCCATTGTTGTATTAAAGAATTGCATAGCAAAAAGAGAGGTTTGAGTCACAAAGATGGGAATGAATAGTCCAAAAAACTGTTTTAATTTTTGACTAACCGTTTTTGTCTGCTGCATCTAAACACTCTCCTTTCACCCATAACTATTAAAAAGCCAATTAGTTCAATATAGTTAAAGGTTGTTATATAAAAAATAAAATTCTAATGTCTTTGCTTTCATGTATATCTTTTGCTAATATAAATACCAGTTAACTTACGCCCTTATCAAATTTATCATAGGTTAAAATAACAAGAAAATTGATTAATTTAATAGTAACCATAAGAAAAATTTAGTGATGCATTACATTTTTCAGCTTACTTGTTATTTTCCTGTGTGAAAGGAAAAATAATGGAACTTAGAAACTTAAAAACCTTTCAAGTTGTTGCCGAGCATTTAAATATGACAAAAGCAGCTAAGATTTTAGGGTATACACAACCGACTATCACGTTACAAATTAAAGTGCTAGAAGGAGAATTGGGCCATTCACTATTTACTCGTATTGGTAAAAAAACGTTTTTAACGCCAGCAGGTAAAAGACTGCAAATTCACACAGATAAGTTGTTTCGTGTCGTTGATGAACTAGAACGAGACCTAGAGGAATTAAATGGTCCATCTGGAACTTTATCTATTGCTGCATCAGAATATTACTGCAGTCACTATTTATCAAGTTTAGTAAATGCTTATATAAAGCTGCACCCTCAAGTCAAACTAAAATTACTTCCAGCAAACAGTTTAGAAGTTATAAAAAAAGTACTTAATAATGAAGCTGATATGGGAATAATTGCTTGCGAGTGTAATAGTCCAGATATTGAGCAATATGTTCTTGGAAAAGAGAAAGCAGTACTTGTAGTATCTGCAGAAATCTTTAAACAATATACTGGAGAAGAGATTTTAAGGGATTATCCTTTTCTCTCTTACCATGGAAGTTGTAGTTTTGATACTGTCATTCAGCAATGTTTTTCTGAGATGAACTATAACCCAACAACAACAATAGAATTTGGGGGGAGCGATGAAACAATTAGACGTGCTGTGCTTAATCAAACAGGTGTTGCTTTGTTAGGGGAGAATGTTATAAAAGAAGAGCTAGTCAATGGTACCCTCGTTCCATTACATTATTGTACTCAAGAAATTGAGACTTCTTTAATTTATTTAAAGGATCGAGGAGAGGGCCCTACTATACACTCTTTTAGTGACTTATTAAAAGATACATGGCAAGCTACAATATAATTTAAATTTGAAATTGAATCTGTTAGCTAATAACTCCCTAATGAGGTAATTTAAGGGGTTATTAGCTAACGATTAAATACCAGTTTAAGCATAGAAGGATAAACTAGAAAGCTATTTAAATTACATGATTTTTATAATTAAGTGCAATTTTAATTAATAAATTTATCGCTGTTTCTAATGCATCTTCATCTATATCGAACTTAGGATGGTGATGCGGATAGCTGCTTTTTTCTCCTCCAACTCCTACAAAAATAAAGGCTCCTTTTCTTTCAGCTAAATAATAAGAAAAGTCTTCAGAGGCCATGGTTGGTTTTAAGGAGACAAAAGTTTCAGATCCATATAATTTTTTAACTATATCTTCTACAAATAGACTTAGCTTCTCATCATTTATTAAAGGAGGTACTCCCCCAAGTATATCTAAATAACCCTTAGCACCAAAGCTATTGCAAATTCCTTCAACGATATTCTCCATTTCTTTACGTATCTTGTACCTTATATCATGGGATAAAGTTCGTATCGCTCCGTACATAGAAACATGGGCTGGAATGATATTATATGAATCCCCAGCTTCAATCTTACCAATTGAGATAACTGCTGGCTCTAAAGTGTCAATTCGTCTACTAATGATAGATTGTATAACGTTAACAATTAAGCTAGATATGTATACAGAGTCTATAGTTTCATGCGGCAGACCACCGTGTCCCCCCTTACCTTCAATACGAATATGAAAGTCATCTACTGACGCCATCATTGCTCCAGAGCATATCCCCACTTTTCCTTTTTGAAGAGGTTGCCACAGATGAATTCCAAAAATGGCATTAACATCTTCTAATACCCCTTGTTTAATCAAAAATTCTGCCCCACTTGGAGAGATTTCTTCAGATGATTGAAAGATAAACACAATATTTGCTTCTACCTTATGTCTATTTTCTGATAGCCATTTTGCAACTGCCAACAAAATAGCCATATGTCCATCGTGTCCACAGGCATGAGAAATCCCATATTTCTTTGAAATATACTTCTTTTCACCTTCCTCGACAATAGGCAATGCATCCATATCGGCTCTCAGTGCAATGGTTGTTGAACCTTTAGTTCCATTTAGATAACCAACTACATTTGGAGCTTGATAATCTAATAAGTCAATTTCCATTTCTCTTAGCTGTTTTTTTATATATTCACAGGTTTCAAACTCTTGACCAGATAATTCTGGATACTGATGTAAATATCGCCTATGTGTAATAGCCCAATCTGACAATTTATTTAGTGTGACGGTATCCATGTCCCTTCCCCCTAACCAACTTTTGATTATTGATGAAAATATAAAAGTGTTATTTATTGTTAAATAGTATACTAATCATCCACTTACAACTAATTGAAAAGTTTTATTATTAGCATTAATAATTTTTATGGTTTCCTTCTTTCTAAGCAAAACTATTAATTTTCCTTATCGTAATCATAAAGCTTTTTAATTAGTAAAGATGACTGAATAATTTTACTATTTAGTTAAATAAAAAAAGATCCGAGAGTAATGTAATAAATAATATATGGGGGGAATATCGCTTGGTTCAATTACAAGAAGGTAAAAAAGAAACAAAATTGGCGGTACGTAAAAGTAAAACAATTAACGTATTTGTTTTACTACTATGTGTTCTTTTCATAGCTACTTTACTAACGCATATCGTTCCATCAGGGGAATTTAACAGAGTTGAACAAAATGGTCGTGAAATCGTAGATGCTCATTCCTTTAAACTAGTGGATCAGTCACCTGTTCAGTTTTTAGAC